>CAIXUF010000595.1 GCA_903922535.1 Candidatus Hydrogenedentota bacterium | reverse complement strand
TCCCCCTAAATCCCCCTTCAAAGGGGGACTTAAGACAGCCCGTCATTCACACTGCACAGCCATGCGTCTCGCGTGCGGTTCTCCGGGCAGGATCGTCGCCCATGGGAACCGGAAAGCCTCCCGTGGACGGATTTCTCCGCCATCATTTCGACTTGTTCCGCCTGTATGCTATACCATTGTTTTCACGGGTGTTTGGTTTGACAATTTAAGGAATGGAGCGGCCCATGAGCAAGACGGCGATTATCAATTATCTGACCGGCCACGGCATTGTCGCCATTGTGCGCGCCGACGGCGGCGGCGACGACCTGGTCCGCGTGGTCGAGGCGGTGATGGAGGGGGGGGTGCGCTGCATCGAGGTGACCATGACCACGCCCGGCGCCCTCCAGTGCATCGAAACCGCCTCGGCGAAACTGCTGGGCGCGGATGTGTGCATCGGCGTCGGCACCGTGCTCGACGCGGAAACCGCGCGCATGGCCATTCTTGCCGGCGCGCAGTACGTGGTGAGTCCGGTGACCGTGCCGGAGGTGATAGACATGGCGCACCGATACGGCAAGCCCTGCCTGCCGGGCGCGTGGACACCCAACGAGATTTACCGCGCATGGGAACTTGGCGGCGACATCATCAAGGTGTTTCCCGCCTCCGTCGGCGGGCTGGAGTACATCAAGGCGGTGCGGGCACCGCTGCCGCAGATCCCCATGTGTCCGACGGGCGGCGTGGACTTGGACAACCTCGGCGATTTCGTGAAAGCGGGCGTGGTCGCCATCGGTGTCGGCAGCAACCTGGTCAGCAGGAAGCTGGTGCAGGCGCGTGACTTCAAGGGCCTTTCGGAAAATGCCTGGCGTTACGCCGACGCATTCGCAAAGGCCCAGAACGCCTGACCTGAAGAGATTTCACCAGCGTCACCGCGGGCGAAGCGAAGCAGTTTTTTGTCAGTATCAACGCGCATATCCGGGCTTGTCGCTTTACGAGATTGCTTCGTCGGGTTTTGCCCTCCCCGCAAAGGCGGCGGCTGCGTGCGCGGCTCAGGGCTTCTTGGCCTCGTCAGGCGGGAACACGGTGTTGAGCTTTTTCCACAGTTCCGCGTGCTTTTCCGCGGTCAGCGAGCCGCCCACCAGCAGTGACGTGATATAGGTGTCGTCCTTGGCGAACATGGAGTAGTTGATCACCGCCTTGCGCGGCGGCGCGCCGCCCGGCGCGGGGTTGGCCGTGTACGCCAAAATGCGGTCATGGGCCTCCTCCCAGCAGAACACCGGTATCAGCTCCTCCGCGTCCGAATTGGGGCGCAGCCGCATCGCCTCACGCTTGAAATTCGTGCCGTGCCGGGCCACGCAGGCGCGAAAGAAGGTCTCCCGGGCCTTGTCCACCACGGCCGGTTCGCCGGACCACATGGCCACAAACTCGTAGAGTTTGCCGTCGCGAAACCCGTAATCAATCGTGCAGAGCAGTTCAAGAAAGGGGTCCTTTTCATAGGATTCGAGCAGGCCGCCCGGTTTTGCCGGGTCCACTTTTTTCTCCAGTTGCGCCGAATCGCTGTAGGCCGCGTCCGGGTGCGCCTTCACAAAGTCCGCAAAGGGCACACTCCAGACGGCGCCGCCAACCACCTTTTCCAGACCGGAGGTGGGCACCGCCGCGGGCGGCGCAGCGGGCGGTGCGGCGGCCAGCGCTGCCGCCGACAGCAGGAAAAGCAGAACAGAGGACAGAATATGGTTTCGCATGGTGCGTCAGCTCCCTTTGTTGGCCACCATGATAGCAGACAAGGCCGTCCGGCGTCCTGTGGCATTGCGGTTGGGCAGGTTTGTTGTTAGAATGGGGCATTGGAGAAACGCTGTCATGATGACGCAGATTGAACAACTGGTGGGCACGCTGGAAAACCGGGAAGCCGGCTGGGTGGCGCGCCGCGACGCCGCGGAACTGCTCGGAAAGGCCGCCCAAAGCGCCATCTCGGCACTGACCGCGCAGCGCAACGACACCGACATGGATGTGCAGCTTCAGGTGGAACGGTCGCTGGAAGGACTCTATGCCCTCGCGCTGCCCGGTTCGGCGCGCAAGGGGGAATTCACGCTGCGCGACCTCGCCATGGCCTGCGAAAAACGCCCCGCCCGCGTTGTCGAGCCCCACAATGACGGCTACCTGGTGACTGTGCGCCTCGAAGAGGGGCGGTCGCAGCGGGTGCACATCATGCCCTACGAGTCCCGCGACGGGCTGCGAATCCTCCGCGTCTATTCCGCCTGCGGTCCGGCCACGCCCGAGGCCATGACCTGGGTGCTCCGGTCCAACGGCAAACTGACCCACGGCGCCTTTGCCATCCTTTCGGCCAAGGACGGCCCCGAGCAGATTGTGCTGCTCAACAACCTCACCCGGCAGGATGCCACCCCGGACGCGGTCAAGATGTCGGTCAAACAAATCGCCTATTTCAGCGACCAGTTCGAACAGCGGCTCAGCCAGTCCGAAGAACCCTGAGCGGCCCGGAGGCACCCATGCGCATCGCGGATGTGGAGCGCGAGATCCCGCAAAAAGGCGAAATGGCCTTTGTCCCGGGCGGCCAATATGCCGGGGCCGGCCTAAGCGGGGCGCAACTGGCCGGGCTTCGACTGTCCGGCGCGGACTTCACCGGCGCCGATTTGAGCCGGGCCGACCTTTCAGGCGCATGTCTCGACAATGCCTGCCTGTCCGGTGCCAACCTTTCCGGTGCCAACCTCTCCCTGGCCATCCTGGGCGGGGCAGATCTCTCGGGCGCATGCCTGCGCGGTGCCAACCTGCGCCAGGCCAATCTCTTGGGAACCCGCGGGGACAACGCCGATTTCTCCGAGGCGGACCTGTTCTACTCCAGGCCGGGCAACGGACAATTCCGGAACGCGGTCTTTCACGGGGCAAACATTGAGCGGGCCATCTTCCGCCGGGCTGATTTGCTCGGCGCCGATTTCTCCGGTGCAAAGGGCCAGGCGAATTTCGAGGACGCGCGGCGATGAGCGCGCCGCAACTGCTGGTGGCGCAGTTCGTCACCGACAACCACGAGGCAAACTGCTGGGTGGCCGCCTGCGCGGAGACGTGTCAGGCCCTGATCATTGACGTTCCCACGGACGACCCGCGCGTTTTCCGTTATCTGGACGCGCACGGGCTGCGCCTTGCCGGCGTCTTCATCACCCACACGCACTATGACCATGTTGACGGCCTGGGGCCGCTGCTGGCCAAACATTCTGTGCCGGTCTACGCCGCCGCGCCGCTGCCGGGCGGCATCCGTGCGGTGATCATCAAAGCGGGACACGAAATATCCCTGGGCGCGGCGAAGGGACGCGTGGTGGAAACACCAGGGCATACGCCCGAATCAATCTGCCTCATCCTGCCCGGCGCGGTGTTCACCGGCGACGCGCTCTTCTGCGGTTCCATCGGCGGCACCACCAACGACCGCGACAAGCAGCGCGAAATCAGTTCCGTCCGCGAACAAATCCTGTCGCTGCCCGAAGACTGGCTGATTTGCGCCGGTCATGGGCCGTCGAGCACCATCGGTATCGAAAGAGAATTCAATCCATTCTTCAATCCGCTGAAAGGATAGTGGCCATCATTTTTCATCCCGAACGCAGTGAGGGATCTTGCGCCTGTACAGGCGACTTGCCGGGGGGCAAGATCCTTCACTTCGCTGCGCTTCGTTCAGGATCCCAAGAGAACACTGACAAGAACACACCCGGAAAGGGAACGGCATCCCCATGAAGTTCAACATCACGCGCCGCCAATTCTTGGCTGCCGCCGCGCTGGCACCCATCGTTGCAGCCACTTCATGCAAGACCACTGGTCCTTCGCATGCCGCGAAGCGCGGCCCGGCGCGGTTCTTCTTCACCTCGCAGGGCAAAACGGCCATGATGAACGCCGACGGCACCGGTCTGCGCTGGTTCGAGTTTGACGTGCCCAACCAGGCCACCTGGCAGCCCTGCGGCTTTTTCAGCGATGGCCGCCGCGTGCTGTTTTTGAGCATGGAGCCGCGCCTCGACGGGCCGGGCAAGCCCTTTGCCGAGTATTACCACAAGACGCCCTGCCACATCTGGGTGCACGACCTCGACAGCGGAACGCTGACCGAGGTCGCCACGAAGGACCGCATGGCGCCGTTCTACACGCCGCAACTGCTGCTCAACGACCACCGCATTCTGATGCAGATCGTGCGCAACGGGGCCGGGCAGATCTTCAGCATGAACCTGGACGGTTCCGATGCGAAGGAATTCACGCGCGCCGACGAGGGCATGCCCTACGGGCTCAACCTCAGTCCCGACGGACGCCGCGTGGCCTATCATCTCGCCAGCCCGCAGGGTTACCAGATCTGGGTCAGCGACATCGACGGCGGCAACCGCGTCAAGGTCATTGGCGACCCCGAACATCTCTACTTCTGCCCCTGCTGGTCGCCCGACGGCCAGTGGCTCGTGTTCCAGGACTGCCTCTACCACCAGGACCCCGGCCACGACTGGTCCGACCTGTATCTGAGCCGCCCGGACGGATCGGAACAGCGCCTGCTGACCAAAGATCAGGCGCTCTGGTTTGCCGCCAGCTATGGTCCGGCCGACAACCATGGCAATGGCTCCAACGTGCCCGTGTGGTCGCGCGACGGCAAGGTGCTCTGCTCACACCGACTGCCCGGGGCGAAAACAGCCTGGGAGTTTCAGCCGCAGCGTCCTGACACGGACCACTTCAACCGCGACTTCAAGCCCGAAGCCGCCAAAGGCGGCACCGAGATTTGCAGGATCGATCCGAAAGACGGCGCGGTCGCAAAAATCACCCGGCCCGGTGAAGGCGTTTGGGATTTCCGTCAGAGCGACTCCACCGACGGCAAACAGATCATCTTCTGCCGCGCCAAGACCGGCGAATCCCCCGCCATATGGGTCATGAACGCCGACGGCACCAGCCAGCGCGAACTCTCCAAAGGCCTCGACAACCGCGGCGCCGATCATCCCCGCTGGGTGCCGCAACAGTTGTAAGGCACCTGATCCGTCCGGGGGATCAAGATGCGTGCCGGATTTTGCCGCGCAAGACGCCTCGGCACCTTGCTATTAGCCGCCCTGTTCGGGATTCGCCGGTTTCCAAAAGGGCTCATAGCGGTCGCCGGTGAGCATGTGCGTGATGTAGGAGATTTGCAGCGCGTGGCCTTCGAGATGGGTCATGGTAGTGTACATGGCCGCCAAACCGTTGGTCTCGAAGCCCTGAATGCGCCGCGGTTCAACGAGAACGCTGTCGGGAACACCCCGCAGCAGCAGGTCGATTCGCGCAAACAGATCGTCCAAAGTTGCCTGCAGCCTTTCCCGCGAAACAGCCTCCGATTCGGCAAACTCGGCCGGCCGGTTCCTTACGTCCTCGCCGCCGCCGATCCCGTGCAGATACCACTGCCGGAGATTTCCGCACAGGTGCAGAATGAGATTTCCGATGCAGTTCACATGGGGGGTCGGACGCTGCCAGACCTGCGCGTCGTCAAGCTGGCGCAGGCAGTGCGCGATGCGCCGAAACTCCTGCGCAAGCACCTGCCGTGTCTCGTCGATGAACAACCTTGCGACTTCGTCACGATTGTTTCCATCCATAATAACCATCCTTTCCGTGCACGCGGCAACCACACCCATGCCGAGCTCCGCGCGTCCTCCCGCTCTTCACCATCACCAACAATGCCGTCGCGGATAGCAGGAACAGCGCGTCGCCGCCCGTGCCACCCTTCGGTGGTTTGGGGGTGGAATCGCTCAGGATCGCCGCCGCGCCGGCACAGCCGTGTGATTGCGCATTCCCGTCCTCGCCCTCCGACACCGCCTCGCCCTCAGCGCCCGCTTCCCCTTCGTCCGGCGCCTCGCCTTCGCTGGGAGACTCGCCTTCGGCTGCTGGCGCGCCAAACTCCGTCCATGCCGTGTCGATGAAATCGTTCGCGCCCGTGGCGAACACCGCTGTCAGATGCGCGTTGGCTGCGTCGTTGGGATGGGAATCGTCCGTGGCGCCACCATAGGCGCCCTTAAGCCGGTTGGGATGGGTGGCTGTGTCCGCGTTGGCCAATTCGTTGAACAAATCAAACACGGCGACATTCTTCAGCGCGGGGTGGGCGGTCTTGTACGACGTGAGCCATTCGCCCTTGAGCCAGTTGTTGAACAGGCGCGCCCGGTGCGCGGCGGCATTGCCGGTCGAATTGTAGTTCAATGGCGGCGAGGTAACCGGAATGAAAAGTGTGCCCGGATTGGCCGCAAACACGTCCTCCAGCGGCCGGTACGTCGTGCCGTTGGCGTCGTAGGTGTTGCCCGGCCCGTTGGGGTGGCGGTAGATGGCCTTCAGGTTGGCCAGCGTCAGATCACCGAGTGGATCGCCCGGCTCGGTGCCGTTCTCCGTGATGTCGCTGTTCGGAAAACAACTCTTGAACATGATGATGGTGTTCAGGCCGTTGCCGTCCGGAAAGGTCTTCACGTGGCCGACATAGTCGTTGAACCACAGCAGCCAGGTGTTCATGTCCGTGTTGTCGCCGGCCACCCCGCCCAGCGTTGCCGGACGGCCGGTGTCGGCCGGCAACGATGTCCCGTAGGTGATTTCGTTGACCTGATCAATGTAATTCTTGGCCTGCAGGGCGCTGTTCAGGCTGTGGTCCAGCCAGTTCTGCCCCACCGAATGGTGGATAAACAGCAGATCCTCCGCCTGAACGGACACTCCGGAAAGGACCAGACAAACAAAAAGACCCGCCCGCACCGCTGACTTCATGCCTCACGTCTCCTGTGTTCCGTCTGGTGCGCTTCGCCGTGCTGCGCACACCCTACCTTTATACGGTTGCAGTGCAATTATACCACCGGTTTGGCCGCTACCCCGCGTCTCCAGCAAAGGGCTATAATAGCGTTTTGTGGGACAGCCTCCCCCGGCTGTCCCTTTGGTCATAAGGACACCCCCATGCATTCCATCCAAGACGACGACGCACTGGTTATTGCCGGGCGGCGGTTCGGTTCCCGGCTGATGATCGGCACGGGCAAGTTTCCCTCCGCACAGGCGCTGCGCGACGCCATCGAGCAGAGCGGCGCGGAAATCGTGACCGTGGCGCTGCGCCGCGTGGACCTGTCCTCGCCGGATTCCCAGGGCATCATGTCGGCCATCGACCCGAAGCGGCAGTTGATCCTGCCGAACACGAGCGGGGCGCGCGATGCCGACGAGGCGGTGCGCCTGGCCCGATTGGCCCGCGCGGCGGGCATGGAACCCTGGATCAAGCTGGAACTCACGCCGGAACCGCGCTATTTGCTGCCCGATCCGGTCGAGACGCTGCGCGCCGCCGAGATTCTGGTCAAGGATGGGTTTGTGGTGCTGCCGTACATCCAGGCCGACCCGATGCTGGCCAAGCGGCTGGAAGAACTCGGCACGGCCACCGTGATGCCGCTGGGCGCGCCCATTGGCAGCAACCGCGGCCTGCGCACGCGCGACATGATCCGCATCATCATAGAACAGTCCAACGTGCCCGTCGTTGTCGACGCCGGGCTGGGCGCGCCGTCGCACGCGGCCGAGTCGATGGAACTCGGCGCCGACGCGGTGCTGGTCAACACGGCGCTGGCTGACGCCCGCAACGCGGGTGCGATGGCCAAAGCCTTCGCCATGGCCGTCGAGGCGGGGCGCATGGCCTGGCGCGCCGGGCTCGGCCCCGAGCGCGGCGAGGCCGAAGCGTCGTCGCCGTTGACCGGCTTCCTCTTCGAAATGTGATTCTGCCCTGAGCTTTGTTGACGAAATTGATGCCTGGCCGCGCGAACGCGTGGCCGCCCTGTACGACCATGTGACCGAGACCGACGTGCTCGCCGCCATCGGCCGCGAGGAGCGCACGGTGCGCGACCTGGCCGCGCAGTTGTCGCCCGCCGCGCGGCCCCATCTGGAGCGCATGGCCCGCGAGGCGCAGCGGCTGACGCGCTGGCACTTCGGCCGCACCATCAGCCTTTATGCGCCCATCTACTTCTCCAACCTGTGCTCCGCCGACTGCCTCTACTGCGGCTTTGCCGTGTGCTCCGGCGTCAAGGATGAGCGCGTGACGCTGACGGACGATCAGATCGAGGCCGAATGCCGCGCGCTGACGGGGATGGGCTATGACAGCGTGCTGCTGCTCACCGGCGAGGCGCCCAAGGTCGTGCCGCCCGCGCATATCGCACGGGCGGTCGCGCTGGCCCGCCGCCATTTTTCCAGCGTCTCCGTCGAGGTCTACTCGATGGACGAGCCGGACTACGCGCTGCTCTGCGAAAACGGGTTGGAGGGCGTCACGCTCTACCAGGAAACCTACGACCGCGACCTGTACAAAGAGGTGCATCCGCGCGGCCTCAAGCGCGACTATGCCTACCGCGTCGACACGCTGGAGCATGCCGGAAACGCAGGCGTGCGCAAGCTCACGCTGGGCGCGCTGCTCGGCCTGTTCGACTGGCGGCTCGATCTGATCTGGACCGCCATGCATGCGCGTTACCTGCAAAAACACTGCTGGCGCAGCGCCGTGGCCGTGTCCTTCCCGCGCCTGCGCCACACGCCGCCGCGCTTCCGCGTCGACTACCCCATGTCCGACGCCGAACTGGTGCAGGCCATCCTGGCCCTGCGGCTCTTCCTGCCCGAGGCCGGGTTCAACCTGTCCACCCGGGAAAGCGCCACCTTCCGCGACCGCGTCATGCCGCTCGGCATCACCTCCATGAGCGCCGGGTCCAGCACCCGTCCCGGCGGCTATGTCACCAAGGGCGACGAGGTCCTCGACCAGTTTGAGGTCGAGGACACGCGCAGCCCCGACGAAGTGGTCGCCATGATCCGCCGCGCCGGATACGACCCCGTCTGG
>CAIXUF010000594.1 GCA_903922535.1 Candidatus Hydrogenedentota bacterium | reverse complement strand
TCAACGGCAGCAGCAGCGGCGCGGCCAGCATGCCTGAAACAACCATGACACCCGCAAAGAGCGCGGCGCCGGACAGGAGTGTTTTGAAGACGGATTTCCAGCGCGGCCATGCCGTCATGCCGGCGCTGTTCCGCGCAACAAGAACGGTCTCGCCCAGCGTCTCCAGCAGCCAGTAGCCGCCGAGGAGCAGGCCGCCCATGAAGGTCAGTGACGGCACACCGCCCAGGATGCAAACACCGTACAGCAGCCCCGTCCCCGCGGCGGCCGCCACGCGCCGAAGCCGGTTGCGGTCATGCGCCATGGTGTGGGCGCAAAGCAGCACCCACGGAAGCCAGCAGGTGCTGTTCAGGAATATCCAGTGGCCGATGGCCCGGGTCACCAGCGCCCCGCTGCAGGGAAAGGCGAAGGCCGCCAGCAGTGCCGCGCCGTAGGAATAGCCGTGCCTTCTCGCGAGCAGCAGCGCGCCGATGCCCGCCGACACGATTTGCAGCAGCACCATGAGCGCAATGCCCGCATGGGTTCTCAGCGGCGTGGGATGAAAGGTCAGCAGGCTGCGCAGCAGGTTGGGCGGATAGAACACAAAGCTCTGCGGGTTGGCCGCGTGCGGCTGGCCGCAAAAATAAAGCGGATTCCAGAGCGGCAGTTCATGATCCTCATGAATGGTGTGATCCATGTAGGACAGGCTGGGACCGTAGTATGCCCAGGCGTCGCCGATGCCGAGGAAACGCGCATTGTCCGGGCTCATGGCCCAGCGAAACGTGAGCAGCATGGCGCAGACGATAAGGAGGACGCCCAGCGCGCAGAAAGACAGGCTGAACCGGGCGGTGTGCGGGGCCGTTTCGGGGGGCGGCGGCAGGGGCGTCACCGCCGGAGTCTCCCGTTTCGTCCCCCTGCGGCGCATGCGGGTCTACCTTCCCATCGCCACTTCACGCGCATGGATCAGGTCGGTGAGCCATGCGTTCAGCGGACAGGGCACGCCGGATTCGGCGCCCATGCGCACGATCGCCCCGTTCAATGCGTCGATTTCGGTGCGACGGTGGCGGGCGAAATCCTCGTGCATGCTGGCATAGTGGGCAACGGTGGCCGGCACGAGCCGGTTGTAGAACAGTTCGCGGTAGGCGTCCGGGTCGGGCGGATCGAGCAGGACGTTTCGGGCGCGGCCCACGGCATAGAGTTCGTCAATCACGGAGTCCATCATCCGCCGCGCCTCGGGAATCTCGGGCAGTTTGCCGTAGGGCGCGTCGAGCAGGGCGGACAATGGATTCAGCGCGCAGTTGTAGGCGATTTTGGCCCAAAGCAGCGTCTCCACGCGGTCAGAGTACACCGTCGGCAGCCCGGCCGCGTCCATCGCGGCGGCAATTTCGCGCACGCGGTCCACAGGACCGTCGGGCCGCATTGCGCCCAGCGCGGTGGGGCTGGCGATCACCGTCACGTTTATCGCGCCGGGTTCGGTGGCCCGGACGCCATAGATGACGCGCGCGCCGACCGTGCGTGCCCACCCGAAGCGCTCAACCACCTGTTCCATGTTGCCCAGGCCGTTCTGAAAAGCGCAGACCAGCGTGTTCTCGTCCACCAGGGGCGCGGCCGTGTCCAGCGCGGCGGCGGTGTCAAAAGACTTCACGCTGATGAAAATAACGTCAAAGTCGCCTGGCATTAGCCCGTCGGTGGTGGTGCGCGCGTCGATGCCCGTGAAGCAATGATCCCCCCAGATGCCGGTGACGCGCAGTCCGCGTTCCGCAATGACCGCCATGTGGGGGCCGGGGTCAACCAGCGTGACGCGGTGGCCCGCGCCGGCCATGAATCCGCCCACCGATGAGCCTATGGAACCCGCGCCGATAATCAGGATACGCACTGTTTCCTTGCCTTTCTGAAAGGAATGCGGGACAGGCACCCTCGCCTGTCACCCTCAACCTTTGTTATGGACCGGCAGCCGGGGGCGGCTGTTCCGCATGGCCGTCCTCCCCCTTGTCGGGGTCCGGCCCGTCGTCAATGTCATGGTTGAGCGTTCCGCCCGTTTCCGTGGCCTTGCGGTCCGGCTCCACATTGAAATCGCCGTGTTCCAGGAACCGGACCGCCAGTTGCGCGACCTGGCGGCTGTTCATGATGAAGGTGTGGGCCTGATGCACCAGCACCCAGGCCTTCATCCCGTCGAGCTTCGTGCTCTCGACGGTGATTACCCCGTCGTTGGGTTCCTTGAACGTGATGGACTGGCCGCGGTCGCCCGCGATGACGCCGAATTCGGCGGTGGGCACGGGCAGGCTCCTGTAGAATTCGTCCGAGGCGAGCTGCTGGCCGCTCTCGCCGGTAAACCAGCGGTAAACGGGGTTGTCCTTGAACGCCCGGGCCAGGTCGGCGGGCCGGTTGGGCGGCGCGAGCATGACAATCCGCCTCAGGCCCGGCGGCATCTCCTTGCGGAGACAGTTGCGCACGATGATGTTGCCCAGCGAGTGGGCGATGATGCAGTAGCTCGGCGTCTTGACGTTTTCCGTGATGAACTTGATCAAGTCGCTTGAAAGCTGGTCCAGCGAGCGGGCATGGGTGACGTAGGGGAAGCTGACCGTGCGGAAGCCGGCCGTTTTCAGGCGCGTTTCCAGCACCCAGAGCGAGGCGCCCCCCCGGCCCATGCCGTGCAGCAGGACCACGGTCTGGTCCTGCCGGGCGGACTTGACCGCATTTGCCGCAGCATCGTCGGCCGCGACCGCACCGGCGCATGCGCCAAACAGGGCCACCAGAGATATCAACTTGCGGCTAAATCTCAGCATGGAAATTGGAAAGGCCTTCCTGTCACCGCCGCGGCAAACGCGAACGGAAAAGCTGTCCCATTATAGGCTCAGGAGCATGGCGGGGCAAACGAAGTATGCCGACGGACGAAAGGAACGCATAACCCGGTGGCGGCCGGTTCATTAACCCGGCACGAATCGGTGTTCTGACACCATTTACCCAGCCACGGCAGTGGTCCGGCCCCGGCAACCTGCGGAATATGGACCCACTGGATCTCATTGACGAAACAGAGATGGTGGAATCCATGCGGCGAATCAGGAACAAAGTGCGCGGAACGCCGATGTCTTCTCTCCACCCTCTCCTTGGCCACCACGATCCCATCCGGGCAGCCTGCCCAGATTATTGTGCAAAGGAGCGGTGTTATGACTACTGAAAGAACATATAATACGACATGTTGTAGTCATTACTGGAAATTCTTCTTGCATTTTTACACAATAATGTCTATAGTCTCATCTGACATTAGCGCTTTCGGATTCATAAATTGGTTAATATGTCGAAAGTTATGGGGTCTAAATTGCCGCCATGCCGCAGAGATTGACGACAAAAAGTAGTGATAAGGAGCAACAAGGCTCCCTTTCACTGCTTTTTGCATCGTCCGCCCGTGCGGCCACCTTGCGCGCGCTGCTGCTTGACCCGCACCCGTCCTATTACCAGCGTCAGTTGGAAAGCGCCACAGGCATGCCCCTGCGGGCCGTGCAGCGTGAGGTGGACCGGTTCACGAAGGCCGGCCTCCTGTTCAAACGGGTGGAGGGCAACCGCGCCTATTACCAGGTAAACATGGAGCATCCGCTGTTCCCCGAACTGCGGGCGCTGGTGATGAAGACGGCCCCGCCGGCGTTGCGCCTTCGCGGCGCGGCGGCGCTTGACCCGGCGGTGCGGCTGTGCATTCTTTCGGAGTCGCGCGATCGGGCGCTGGTGGTGTGCCGCGGCGGGCGGCGGCTGGCGCTTGAATCGCCGGGCATTGTGCTGGACGTGATGAGTTCGGAGACCTTTCTGCAGGCGTTGGCCGAAGGGGCCGGCACTTCTGTGGAAATGTATCTGCGGGAGGGGAGTGACCTGCTTGGCCGCCGCGATGACGTGCTTTGGCGTCATATCGAGGCGGCGGGCCACGACGTGAGAAAGGAACCCGGGGTGCCATGAGAAACACAAGTACGGACATCGTTCGGTTGTGCGAGTCCTGGTGGGACAAGCTGGCCGACGCGACACGCCTGGAGCAGCAGAGCTTCATTCGGCGGCTGCTTGCCCTGCTGGGCTGGGAACAGCCCATACCGTTCAGCCCGCAGCCGGGCGCGGAGTTGCTGGGCGCGGTGCCCTGGCTGCTGCGGGCGGAGAACCAGACAACCCTGGCGGCGTACTTTCTGCCGCCGGGGACACTGGAGCCGCCCTCCACGGTGATGGAGCGCGGCCTGGACTTCTGCTGGGCCACGCGCACCCTCTGCGGCGAGACGCGCGCGCCGGGCATCCACTATGTGCTCGTGAGCGACCTGCACAGAACCTACCTGTACGATGCGCGCGGCGATGAGCTGCTTGCGGGCACGGACGACCCGCGCGCGTTTGACGCGGAGATAGCGCCCGCGCTGCAGCGCGACTGCATGGATCAGGGTGCGCTGGACGATTTGCGGCGCCAGCCGCGCAGCGCGGTGGCGCGGCGCCTGCGCGAATGGTCGCAGCGGTGGACGGACACCTTTGTAGTGCGCGGGCGCGTGAGCGAGGAAATCGCGACCCTGGCCATAGACCGGCTTTATGTGGTGCGGTTTCTCGCCGACCACGACATTCTGCGGCGCACCCGCTGGCGGCTGCAAAAGCGCTTTGAGGATTTGATCGTGCTGGCGGAAAACTCGCCGGGCCGCGATTCGGGCTGCGGCGCGCGGCTGGTTGCGCTGTTTCACGACATGTGGCTGGACTGGCGCATCGATCTGTTCGCACCGGTTCCGGAACTGGACGCGATGCTCAGCCGTGACGACGTGGCGGGTCCGTGGCTTCGCGAGGCGGCGTTGCTGGCGCAGGGCAAGTTCACCATTCCGACCATTCTGGAGAGCTTCAACCACGGCGATCCCATTGAGAAGATGCGCGTGCGCATGGTGCCCGAGGAGAACGAGGAGCGCGACAGGTATCTTGCCGTGCAGACGCTCGACACGATAGACGGGGCGCGCATCGAGATCGATCTCGCGGAGGAGGGCTACCGGGCAATCCTCCACTGGTTTGACAGGGTGGTGGCGCTGTACGACCGGTTGAACCTTGATTTTGACCGCCACGCGCGCACCGCGGCGCCGAAGACGGCGGATTTGGACCTGTTCGAATGGTCCGAGATTGACTCGCGGCGGCCCGCGGCCTGCACCGACCGGATCGCCCACGCCTGCGCGCACGGCATCGGCATTTACCATGCGGATGCGCGGCAGTACCGGCGGGCCCGTCTGCTGCTCACACTGCACCTGATCAGCACGTACAGCCAGCGCCATGAGTCGGTGGACCGGCTGCCCGGCCTGGAGACGGTGTTCATGGTCCGGCCGGCGGTGCTGAGCGCGGGCCGCGTGATGGGCGTGCGCAGAGACGTGTCGAAGACGGACCGGTAACGCCGGTCGTTGGGCAGCCCGGTGCGCCGGGTGACGCGCTTGAGAAGTTTGGGCCTCGGGGCGCGGCAGACGGCTTTGGAGACGTCTCCCGCGACCATGGCCTCCATGGACGAAATGGACGTTATGGACGGAATGGACATGGACACGGACACGAACCTGGACCTGAAATCCCCTTTGCGATAAGTCCATATCGTCCATACAGGTCCATATCGTCCATATCGTCCATATCGTCCATAGACCGAATGCGCCGTGGCGGCGTCACTCGCCACTCCCGGGTTCAATAGAATGAACGACAAGTAACACGCGAACGCCCCGCAAGGGGCACAACCGGGCCGAAGGGTCTTCGGCCTAAGGAAACGGAGCATGACTCTAGCCGCTCTTGTGATTGTCTTGTCGCTGCACGCCGATCCCGCGTCCGCGACGCCCGTGTTGGGGAATCCGATGACGCGCAGCGTGATGGACTACGGGGCCGTGGCCGACGGCACGGCCGACTGCACGGCGGTGTTCCAGCGCGCGCTTGACGCGGCGGCGGCCGCAAACGGGGGTATTGTGGAGGCGCCTTCGGGCCGCTACCGCTTCGACGGCGCGATCACCGTGCCGCCGAATGTGACGCTGCGCGGCACTTTCACGTATTCGCCGTCGCACACGGGCATGCGCGACGTTGGCGCACCCAAACCGGTGTACGGCAGCGTGCTTGAGCCGCGCTGCGGCGCGGGCTCGGAGGACGGGACGCCTTTCGTCACGCTCCAGGACAACGCGACGCTGCAGGGCTTCACGGTGCACTATCCCGAACAAAAGCCCGACGCGAACGAACCCACGCCCTATCCATACGCGGTCGCGATGCGGGGAAACAACCCGGCGGTCACCGACGTGGAACTGCTCAACCCGTACAACGGCATCGACGCGTCGAAGAACCAGCGCGCGCTGGTGCGCAACATCCACGGGCAGCCCATCCATATCGGGCTGTACGTGAACGAGATTTACGACATCGGCCGCATTGAGAACGTGCACTGGAACCCGTGGTGGACGATCGGCACGCCCGTGTACCAGTGGCAGTTTGAGCACGGCACCGGCTTTGTCTTCGGCCGCACGGACTGGCACTACGTGATCAACACCTTCTGCTTCGGCTACGACGTGGGCTACAAGTTCATCAAGACGAAGGAGGGCGTGTGCAACGGCAACTTCCTCGGCATCGGCGCGGACGACTGCCGCACGTCGCTGCTGGTGGAGGACACGGCGCCGATGGGCGTGCTGATCACCAACGGCGAGTTCGTTTCGTTTCACGGCCCAGACCCCACAATGATCCGCGTGGAGAAGACGCACGCGGGCACGATCCGGTTTGTGAACTGCGCGTTTTGGGGGCCCGCGCGGCGCAACGCGGTGGTCGACGGCGTGGGCACGGTGGGCTTCAGCGACTGCACGTTCATGCAGTGGGGACACGCGCCGAAAGGCTTTGAAAAACCCGATGACAAACGCCAGCCTTCGATCGACGCGATCGGCGGATCTCTGATCGTTCGCGGCTGCGAGTTCATGGAAAACCGCCAACAGTTGCGCATCGGCGCAGAAGTTGAGCGCGCGATCGTGAGTGAAAACCTCGTCGCGGGCAAAGTGCGCATCGATGATCAGTCGCGCGGCGGCACGGTGATCATCCACGACAACGCGGGCACGCCGACAGGCAAACGATGGAAGGCGAAGATGGGGGATCGGCCCGGTTGCCGCGCGTCCTTTCTCAAATGACGCGCCTGCATGATATGCGTTTCATGCCCTGTTCATGCGGGTATTTGCACACACGCGAAAGAACGCAGGTTGAACGCGCAACGAACGCGCACAGTGTGCGCGCGGTGCAAACCATTTGCGGCGGAGGCGTCCCGCGCATGCGCGGGACGCGTCAAAGACTGCATTGCGATCACGGTGCGGCGGCGCGCCGCGAAAGAAATTTTTCCGCTCGTGAAAAAATGCTTGCATTTTTTTCATTTGTTTGTTACACAAATTGACGGAAAAGTTGAATCGTTGCGTTCGGATCAACGGGATGACACACTCGTTGTAGTCTCAGACGGGTGATGCGTGCGAAGAAGATTTCGCGCGATGCGCGCGCTGGCGGCGACAGGGATCCGAACCCATCACTTGCCTTTTGCGGGCTTGAGCAAGCCTGTGGGAGCGCGCTGTTCACACTCGTGTGTGGCGGCGGGCGGGCGCCGGGTGTGTTGCCCGGCGCAATCGCCAAGGAATGCGGAAGTGAGGCCAGCAAACAGAAGGAGACACATAATGGCAGATGCACCCGTGAAGAAGGCCGCTGCGAAGAAGCCGGTCGCCAAGAAGGCCGTCGTCAAGAAGGCCGTCGTCAAGAAGGCCGTCGTCAAGAAGCCGGTCGTCAAGAAGGCCGTCGTGAAGAAGGCCGTCGTCAAGAAGGCCGTCGTCAAGAAGGCCGTCGTCAAGAAGGCCG
>CAIXUF010000593.1 GCA_903922535.1 Candidatus Hydrogenedentota bacterium | reverse complement strand
TTCAGGCTGCGCATGCCCTGCACGTCCAGTTCAAGTATCACGTCGCTGCCCGTGGCCAGGCACCGGTCCAGTTCGCTGCGCAGCGTGCCGTAGAGGTTGCCGTGCACCTCGGCCCATTCGGCAAAATCGCCCGCCGCCACGCGGCGCTGAAACGCGTCACGGTCCAGAAAATGGTAGTCCACGCCGTCCCGCTCGCCGGGCCGGGGCGCGCGGGTCGTTGCGGACACGGTGGACGCGATGCGGGTCTCGCGACGGCGCACCTCGCCGAGCAGGGCGTTCTTGCCCGCGCCCGACGGGGCCGAAATCACATACAGACTGCCGCGTTCCGCCATGGCCGGGTCACTCTATGTTCTGAATCTGCTCGCGCAGCTTTTCCAGTTCCGACTTCATGAGCAGCACTTCGCGCGCCGCCTCGACATCGCGCAGTTTCGAACCCATCGTGTTGATTTCGCGCCCCATTTCCTGGATCAGGAAATTCAGATCGCGGCCGACGGGCTCGGACGACTGGAACAGCGCGCGGCCATGCTCCAGATGCGCGCGCAGACGGACCGCTTCCTCGGTCACGTCCATGCGGTCGGCCATCATGGCCACCTCAAGGGCGACGCGCTCCTCTTTGACATTGGCGTCGGCGATGAGTTCGCGGACCCGCTCCGCAAGCCGGGCGCGGTACAACGTGGAAATCTCGGGAAAACGGGCCTCGACACGGACCACGGACGCCTCAATGGCGGCCATCCGCGCACTCATGTCCCGGAGCAGCGCCGCACCCTCGTTCTCGCGTGCCTGGTTGAACGCGCGCAGCGCCTCAACCAGTGCCGCTTCCAGCATCGCCTGCACGGCCTCAATGTCCTGGGCCGCGTCCTCGTGGATGAACACGCCTTCGAGCGTCACCAGACGGTCCAGGGACAGTTCCTGGGGGCTGTTCAGAATCTCGGACAGACGGCGCGAAGCGTCCACATAATGCACCGAAACTTCCTCGTCGAGACGGATGCGCACCCGTCCGCACGGCCCATATTCCCGGCGCACCGAGATGTTGACCTTGCCGCGGGTGGTTTCCTGTTTGACCAGTTCCCGCAGGGGTGCCTCAAGCGATGCCCAAGCCGGAGGCAGACGAAACGAGCTTTCGAGGAAGCGATGATTGACCGCGCTCACTTCCACGGTAATCTGCTCTTCCGCGTAAGCGGTTATCGCCCGGCCGAAGCCGGTCATACTACGGGCCATGGTTGGTACCTCTTGGAAAAAAACAGGGAAACAGGGAAAGTTAGTATACCGCAGTGCGCTCAATGCACGCAACCTTTTGCCGTTTATGGGGTTAGGCGGGCCGGGTCTTCCAGCCCCGGCCCGGACCAAGATCATGGACTGATTGCGGTGGACAGTGACTTCTTGGGATAAGGCGCTGAGCCTTTTGGGGAACGGGCAAAGCATGGAAAGCGACATTCCGTTCCCCAAAAAGTCCGGCGTTGAAAAAGCCGGACCACCCCTTGGGAACTGACCCAAAACAAGCGATCACCATAAATTACCTTGTAATTTTGAACCTACGGTACTATAATGCAAGGTAATTTGGAGT
The DNA here is from genome assembly GCA_903922535.1 of Candidatus Hydrogenedentota bacterium. The sequence continues at coordinate 3,400 of CAIXUF010000593.1, read as the reverse complement.
TTCGATGCATTATCAACCGCGAAATATGGAGAAAAAGCTTCGGGAGCTATCGAAGCACTTCAAAGGCATTCTGCTTACCGGCGCGCGACAGGTGGGCAAGAGCACCTTGTTGGCACATCTTTTTCCAAAGACCAAATCGGTCACCTTCGATCCGATTCAGGACCTTTACGGGGTTCGACAAGACCCCGACCTCTTCCTTGACAATTTTCCCGCGCCGCTGATTCTGGATGAAATCCAATACGCCCCGGAATTGCTGCCCGCGCTGAAGCGGCGCATGGATAATCAGCCGGGAAACGGACAGTACTTTCTTTCGGGGTCCCAGCAGATGGCGCTGTTGCAAGATGTGACCGAGAGCATGGCGGGCCGGGTGGTTGTGGCCGGATTGGGTCCGATGACACCGCTCGAGCGGCTCGGCCTGGGCGGAACGCCCCCATGGATTGGAACGTATCTGGATAGTCCCGATGGCTTGACCGGGCAGGTCTGGAAGGTGATGACTCGAGAAGAGGGGGTATACCGACCGTTGTGGCGGGGACAGTTGCCGGGCACGCTGGAACTGCCCGATTCCCTGCTGCCCGATTATTACCATTCCTACGTCGCCACGTATATCGAGCGGGATGTGCGCCGACAAGGCGGTGTGAGCGACCTCTCCGAGTTTACCCGGCTGGTTGGTCTGGCTGCTGCGCTGACCGCGCAGGAAATCAACGCTTCCCAGTTTGGCCGGGAGATAGGCGTTTCTTCGCGCACCGCGCGGCTTTGGCTCGACATACTTGGCATGTGCCACCAATGGAAAGAACTGCCCGCCTACCACGGCAACGCGGTGAAACGCGTGTCTGGAAAGCCCAAGGGATATCTTGGGGACACGGGGCTGGCCTGCTGGCTGCAGCGCATCTCATCGCCCGATGCGCTTGCAGCGCATCCGCTGGCGGGGGCGCTGTTCGAGACCATGGTGGTGAACAGCCTCCTCTCCGAAGCGGCGCTTCTGACCGCCCCCCCGCGCGCATGGCACTGGCGCAGCACAGGCGGTGCTGAAGTGGACGTTGTTTTGGAGCGCGACGGCGGCCTCTATCCGATAGAGATCAAATGCAAGACCGTCCTGTCCGGCCATGACCTGCGGGGACTCCGGGCCTTTCGGGACACCTACGGAAAACAGGTTCGTCACGCGGTGATTGTCTACGCGGGAACCGAGGTCATGCGCGTCGCGCCGGACATCACTGCGGTTCCCTGGCTCATGGCAAAGGCATAGACGAAAATCCCGGCCCGCGCAACCTTCTGCTGCAACGTGTCAGAGTGTGTTCTTCCGCAGATCCGCCACCCGCGCGCGCAGGTAGGGCACCACTTCGGCGTCGAACCATGGATTGCGCTTGAGCCATGCGTTGTTTCGAAAGGACGGATGGGGCAGCGGCAGGTAGTCGGGCAGGTACTCCCGCCAGTTACGCACGGTCTCGGTCAGGTTCGCTGCGGCGCGATTGCCCAAATAATAGGCCTGTGCATAACCGCCGACGAGCAGAATCAGTTCCAAATGATGCAGCAGGGGCACCAGCCGGGGATGCCACAGGGGCGCGCAGGCGGCGCAGGGCGGCGCATCGCCGCCGTGGGCGTCCTTGCCGGGATAGCACAGGCCCATGGGGATGATGGCGATGCGCGACGCGTCGTAGAAGGTGTCGCGGTCCAGGTCCATCCACTTGCGCAGGCGGTCGCCGCTGGGGTCGTTCCAGGGGATGCCGGTTTCATGAACGCGCGTGCCCGGCGCCTGGCCAACAATCAGCATCCGCGCGGAGATGCCGGCACGCACAACAGGTCGCGGACCGAGCGCCAGCACGTCTTTGCAGTGCGTGCAGGCGCGGGCCGCGCGCAGCGCCTCGTCAAGCGCACGCGCTGAGGGCCGGGAACTGCTCTTGTCAAAAGGAAGTATCACGATGTTTCATTTGTGGCGTTGCGCCGCGCTTAATCCAGAAACGGCAAACGGCCTGATCCGTTCGAGTCATGGACGATATGGACCGTATGGACCGTATGGACGGACATGAACTTAGCCCTGCGAATGACGGTCCCGTCCTAACTACGCGCAGGCACATGCAACGTGAGTCAGACATTCCTGTCTGCCCTGCCTGCACTCTCTTCTGATTCTTGAATTCTCCGGCTCCGTCCCGCCCACCTCATTCCGCGCAGTCGCGGCAACGGCCGTGCAGGACGATGTCATGTCGCTCCATGCGGAAGCCGGGCGGCAGCAGCGCGCTGATCTGTCCCGGACAGCCGGGGATGACATACACGCGGCCGCAGCCGCCGCAGTAGAAGTAATGGTGGTGCGACCCGCCGGCCGCCTCGTAGTGGGTGCCGACGCCGGGAATGTCCACCGGCGTGACATAGCCCTCCTCAATGAAGCGGTTAATGGCGCGGTAGACTGTGGCGATGCCGATGCGCGGCTGTATGCGAAGCGCCAGTTCGTGCGCCTCGCGCGGGGAGAGCGGACGCCGGGCATCCTCAAAGACGGTGCGGATGATCTCGCCCTGCACGGTCCTGCGTATGGGAACCGGGCCGGACGCCGCAGGAAATTTGGGCAAGGCACCCACCGAAGGCTAGTTGACCTCGACGCCGACCTTGGCCAGGGCGCGCCGCAGATCGTCGGGAGTGAAGGGCTTCTGGATGAGCATCACGGCGCCCAGTTCAACAACGCGCTGGGCAACGTCGCCCTCGTAGTAGCCGGTCATGGCGATGACATGCGACGAGGAGGAATCGGCATTCGTCTTGATGCGGCGGCAGACTTCAAAGCCGTCGATGCCGGGCAGGCGCAGGTCAAGGAAGATGATGTCGGGCTTGAATGTGGCCACCTGGTGGCCCGCGTCAAAACCGTCCATGGCCACCTCGATCTGGAAGGGCGTGGAGGCGCGCTCCAAGAAGCGGCGAATGACGGACAGCACCGCCTTTTCATCGTCGACCACGAGAATCTTCACGCCTGAGTTGTCGAGGTCCTCGTGCATCGGGATGCTGTTCTCGCGCAGGAAACGGACCAGATCCTCGCGGCGTATGCGCCGGTGGCCACCGGGCGTCTTGAACACGCGAATGCGCCCGGCCTCGGCCCACTTCCGGATGGTGTCGGCAGTGACGTGACAGTACCTGGCCACTTGTGACGTGCTGAAAGACTGCTTTGATTCCATATTCTTACACCTTGCTTGGATTACTGGGTTTTCTTGAATCACTTGTGCATATCATACCCAGCGGGAATGCAATTTTCAACTTTAACACTTTTGGCGAAAGTTGGGTTGAAACCGTTGGTGGCTTGCGGCGGAAAAGCAACAGCTAAAGAAGAAACCTGAAAACCTGTAACCACTGAATTCACGGAATTACCTGGAGCAGCAGAGCCGCAACCAAAAAGAAGGGTCTAGGGTCTAGGGTCTGGGGTCTT
>CAIXUF010000592.1 GCA_903922535.1 Candidatus Hydrogenedentota bacterium | reverse complement strand
GCGCGGACCGGCTGACTTTTCACGCGCCGCCAAACCATCCCCTTATCCGCCGCCTGCATCAGTGCCGCACAGGCCATTCCATCGAGACTTTCCACGAGGGCAACGGCATGATGGCCTTTGCAAATATTGGCGAAGCGCTGGAGTCAATGATCCCGGAATGGGAAAGCCGACTGGTTCAATCGGTTCCGACCCTGCCCCATGCCGAGTTGAGCCTCTTGGTGGGACGCACATCCTGGCGGGTTCGGGCGCATCATGGAGCGATGGACGTCAGCCCCGGCTCGGGGGGCAACAAGGTTGTTCTGTCGGCGCAGGAGTTGATTCAATTGACCGCCGGTTATCGGGACCTGAAGGAAGTGCTGGCTTCAAGGCGGCGCATACTGAACACCGAAGGCACGGCGCTCCTGCATGCGATCTTTCCCAAGCGGACGTCTTATGTATGGGCGTTGGACAGGTTCTAGGGAAGTGTCGTGATTGCGCTGGGCAATACAGAAAGAACGGTGCTGTGGAATCCCTCCGGAAGCAGGCGACAGACAGGATCGTCTAAAGGGATTGGGCCGCGCGCAGACGGCTGCTGAGGGTGACAGTAATGTTCACGAGAAGCTGCACGGAGGTGGTGCTGTCCAGATTCTGGGTAATGTCGGCAAAACTGAGCATCAAGAGCGATGTCGCGGTTACGGTCCGCACCGTGGCGCTGCGCGCTGCATTGCTCATGAGCGCCATCTCGCCGAAGATCTCGCCCCGTTCCAGGTGGGCCAGCGGCCGGTCGTCATCCACGATGTCCACCGCACCGCTCAGAATGACATACATGTACTCTCCCGATTCGCCCTTCTGGAAGACGGTTTGTCCGGCATCGTATTCAACCGTCTTGCCGCGGGCGAAGAGCTTTGCCACCACTTCGGGGCCGATCCCGCGGAACAGACTCACACGGCGCGCCAGGACATCGTAGGTGTTGCGCATGCTTTTCACCATGGCGGTGGTCATCTTGCGCGTCATGTCGCCGACGATGACATTGTCGTCCTGCTCTTCGCCTTCGCCGGAATCGCCCTCAATGCCGTCTGAAGTCAGTGAGAACACACTCTCGAGAAGGGCGTTCCTGTTCTCCTCCACCTCAGTTGGCTGGCCACAGTGGTCGGCAGGGTGGTCGTAATTCATCGCAAACGGAAGTTCGCCTTCTTCGGCCATGGGCGCATCCAACGGAAGCTGTTCTCCGCCACTGTCCGACATATCGACCGCATCCAGATCCACACCCTTGGGGGGAACACTTTCCGGAGGCTTTTCGGTTTCCCGGGGCTGTTTCTCCCTAGGTGAAACCCCGTCAGGACCAGGCATTGCCGCATCTTCCTGCACCTGTTTCCGCGGGAACAGACGCTTGGTGACGGCGTCAAAGTGCTTTGTGGTGCACAAAATGGGTTTGATGCGCAGATCAGGACAGCTTTCTTGCAGACTCTCCAGTGCGCGTGAGTCCAGGGGATTCACCATCGCCACGGTCAGATTGCGTCCCATCTTGTCGATGGGGATAAGCTTGTGCTGCTGGCAGAAAGCCGGGGAGACCAGTTCAAACAGCTTGGCGTCAATAAGGTAGTCAAGAAGGCTGAGATGGGGAATCTTGCAGTACTTTGCCAGAAAGGCGACCAGCGAATTCTCGTCGAGAGCACCCTCATTGACCAGGATTTCCCCAATGAAATCCCCCGTTTGACGCTGGATTCTAATCGCGGTCTGCAACTGCTCCCGCGTCACATTGGCGTGTGCAAGAAGCATGCGGGGCAACTCTTGCATCGTCATCATTCTGTCAGCTTCAGGCGGCGGCGACCATGACAAACGCGCGACGCGTTGGGCTTGCGCCGCAAGCTCAGAGAGCGGCAGCTTTGCCATGTCGGCCGACTTGGGAGGGTCGGCTTTCTTTTTGTCCCAAAACACCCTGTTTTCTTACCTATTGGGTTGAACTTCGGCCACCAACCATATTATAGCACGGCAACGTCCAATCTCCATCTCTTTTCGTTCCTGCCGGTGCGCGGTGCGTCACCGTTGGGCTTTGACGGTGGCGGGTATGGAACGTGCCGGAGAAGGCAAATGGGCTGTCTGCCCGCAGCAATGCTATACTATAGGCCGTCCCAAACGATAAATGTTTGAT
>CAIXUF010000591.1 GCA_903922535.1 Candidatus Hydrogenedentota bacterium | reverse complement strand
GACGACATCAGCGGCTGCATCGCCATGCTGGAAACGGCACGCACCTTCATGCACCAGCCCCGCATGCGAAACGATCTGCTCTTCGTGTTTGCCGACGCCGAGGAGATCGGCGGCAACGGTGCGGCGGGCTTCTGCACCCACCCGCTGGCGCAAAAAATCGGCGTCATGACCGAATTGGATGTGCGCGGTGTGGCCGGGCCCGCGCTCATCTACGAGACGTCGGACGGGAACGGGCCGCTCATCCGCGAACTGCGCAAAGCCACGGCGGAGGGCGCGCTTCCGATTACCAGCTCGCTCTTTTTCGCCGTGTATAAAGCGTCGCCCTTCGGCAGCGACTTTGGCAGGTTCAAAAGGGCGGGCATGAAAGGCTACAGCCTCGCCTACATTGACAATTTTGTGTGGTACCACACCGCCAATGACAGCCCCGCGCACATCAGCCCGGAGAGCATCCAGCATTTTGGCGCACATACGGTGGGCGTCTCGAAGCATTTTGGGAACATGGATTTCGCGAAGCTTAATCTGGCAACGGACGACGACATTTATTTTAACACCGTCGGTTTCCGCATGGTTCAGTATCCCATGGACCACGGCACGCCCCTGGCCGCGGGTGCGCTGGTTGTGCTGCTTGTGGTCATCGCCGCGGGCATGGCGAAGAAACGGATTGGAGCGGGCGGCTTCATCAAAGCGCTGCTCCTGTTCCCGCTGGCCGCCATCGCGTCGGTTGCCGCGACACTGGCCATGCTCTCGGCCGCGTTCGGCTATGACAACATGGTGCATCTTTACACCGTCAAGTTCACCTATATCCCCGAGCCGCGCGCGTTCTACGACGGCAATCTCTTCTGCTACAGTTTCGGGCTTATGGCCCTGGCCGTGTCCGGTCTGATTTACTGGCTGGGCGCCCGACGTCTGCGCGCCGAGGAACTGTACGCCGCGGGCATGACATGGCTCTGCCCGCTTCTTGCGGTGTTCGTGCTGTACTTCCCCGGCGGCAGCTACCTGGTCACGTGGCCTGTCTTCTTTGGCGCGTTGGGTCTGGCGTTTGTCTGCCTCGGTGATCGTGAAACGGGGCCGGGACCGCGATTGCTGCTCGCATCGACGCTGTTTGCCGTTCCGGCGCTGTGCCTGCTGACGCCGAACTGGCAGGCGCTGATGTGGATGGTCAGCATTCTCGGCACGCCGGCACTGGCTGTGCTGACCATACTGATACTCCTGAATCTCATGCCGACCGTCTCGCTGCTCGCGGGGGTGCGCCGCACGTGGCTGCTCTTCCCGGCCATGGCGGTTGCGGCGCTGGCACTGCTGGGCACGGGCATTCAGAACGGCAAGCCCAGCAAGGACCGGCCGCTGATGAACTCCGTGGTCTACGCGGCAAACCTGGACAAGAACGAGGCGTGGTGGATGAGCGAGGACGTGAAGGTGGATGAATGGACCCGTCAGTTCTTCCCCGAGGAAAAGCGCGGGACCATTGAGGACATTCTTCCGGGCAGGCAGGGCGATCATTTCCTGCGCGCCCCGACACCGGTCGCGCAGGACCTCAAGGGACTGCGCTGCGAGACCGTCCGCGAGGAGGCTTTCGACGGCAAGCGCCGCCTGACGTTGCGCCTGCGGACGGAGGATGCGCCCGTCCGCGTGCACCTGCATCAAACACAGGGACCGGGAGTGACCAGCGCCAAGGTTAACGGGACATCCGTGACCGCAGACGGCGGGTCGCTTTCTCTGAACTTTGACCTGTTTGCGCAGGACGGTTACGAACTTGTGCTGGAGACAACACCCGGCGCGGCACTGTCATTTGAGGCGGACGAGGAAGTATATGGATTCCCGAACGTTCCCGGAATCACGCCGCGTCCCGACTACATGATTACGGAAAACAACATCATGCGCAACGGCATTTCCCTGCGCGGCCAGCACATGTACGTGAAGAACAGCTTCCAGGTCGCGGCCGGATAAGCAAGACGCGCCACTGCCCACCGGGAGCGCCGGCATCCCTGCGAGACTACAACCGCGGCAGTACCTGCGCGATGATCTGCGCGGAGAGCGTGACCAGAATCAGCGCGACAGGGTACACCGTGGCGTAGCTGATAATGGGTATCTCCGAATCTGTCTTCGCGGCAATGGCGCCCAGGCCCGGTGTGCAGGTGCGACCGCCGCAGGTGGCACCCAGCGTTTGCAGGAGGCTCAGCTTGAGCCGGTACCGCGCGAAGAGGTAGCCTGCCGCCAGTGGCAGCGTGGTCACGAAGATGCCCATCACCGGCAGGATCACGCCGTATTCGCGCATGACCTGTACAAACTGTCCGCCCGCCTGAACGCCCGCCCCCGCCAGAAAGAAAACCAGGCCCATCTCGCTCATCAGCATGCGCGCCGCGCGCGGCACACGGCCGCGCAGCGCGCCGATGTTGCCGAAATGTGACAGCACCAGCGCCACCAACAGCGGCCCGCCCGCCGCGCCCAGCGTAAACGTGAACCGGCCCGAAACGCCGATGGGCATCATGCCCGCCAGCAGACCCAGCGCCATGCCCGCCACCAGCGAAATGATGTCCGTCTCGTCCAGCGCGCGGGTGCGGTGGCCGGCGAAACCGGCAAATTCCTTGATCCCCGCCGGTTCGCCGATGGCGGTGAGCACGTCGGCGTACTGCACCTCCGTGTCCATGCGGGGAACGGCCGTCACCTCGTTGCGCTCCAGCCGCGTCACGGTCACGCCAAAACGGTTCAGCAGATTCAGTTCGCCCAGCGCCTTCCCGAGCATCTCTTTCGAGGTCACCACCACCTTCATGCGCTGCCGCTCGCTGTCCATCTGCAAACGGCGGTCCGAGGCGCGGCCCAGATAGTCAATCAGCGCCGGAAGCTGGTCAGCCTCTCCCACGGCCAGCACAATCTGGCCTTCCGCAAAACAAGTCTCGGGCGTCACGGGAAGAAAGCGGTCCCCCTCCCCCACGCGCGATATCTGGCAGCGCTGCGTCGCGATGAAGGCGTTCTCACCAACCCGCCTACCGTACAGACTCGGGTTGGCCACCTCGATGGCCCGCCGCTCAATACGCCGCCCCGGGGCCGTCGTGCCGGTGCGCCGCGCCTCCTCGTCCAGATTCACCCGCAGCAGCCGCGGCACAAGTTGGACAAACAGCACAATGCCCACCACCCCGCAGGGGTACGCGACACCGTAGCCCACGGAGACCATGGGGTCCTGCCTGAGCGCATCAAGCGCCGAGGCGAGCGCGGGCGTGCTGGTCATGGCCCCGGCGAACACCCCCGCCGCAAGCGCCGTCGGAATGCCCGCAAGCCGCGCGAACGCAAGCGCCGTTACCAGGCCCGTCAGAACAATCACCACGCCCTGCTGCGCCATCGACGCGCCGTGCTGGGCGAACACGCGAAAAAAGGTCGGCCCGGCGGCAAGGCCGATGCAATACACAAAGAGCACCAACCCCAGCGTGCTGACCCCGCCCGGGATGGTGAAACCCCAGGCGCCAAAGCCCAACGCGGCAAAGATCACGCCGCTGCTGCCGAAACTCACGCCGAAGATCCGGATCTTCCCCAGCAGCATGCCCAGTCCCACCACCAGAAACAGCACCACCATCTGGCTCACCAG
>CAIXUF010000590.1 GCA_903922535.1 Candidatus Hydrogenedentota bacterium | reverse complement strand
TGGGTAATGCTGACCGTGATTCTTGCCGCAGGGTTCCTGATTCTCGCCGGGTTCGTTGCCGGAGCGGTATCTGAGGCAATTCCCCTGATCGTCCTGTCCGTGCTGGCCGGCGTGGTGTGGGTGGTCTGCGTCGGCGGATTCTTCACGCTTCAGCCCAACGAGGCGGCCGTGCTGGTCCTGTTCGGCAAGTACGTGGGCACAGTGCGCGTCAGCGGGTTCCACTGGGCCAACCCGTTCTATCTCAAGAAAAAGGTGTCGCTGCGGCGCCGCAACCTGAACGGGGCGACGATCAAGGTGAACGATCTGCGCGGCAACCCGATTGAGATCGCGGCGGTTGTGGTCTGGCGCGTCGAGGATGCGGCAAAGGCTGCCTTCGATGTGGACCACTTCGAGAATTACGTGTCGATCCAAAGCGAGGCGGCGCTGCGCCATATGGCCATGGCCTATCCTTACGATGATTTCCATGCGACCGAATTGATTTCCCTGCGCGGCAGCACCGACGAGGTGTCCAAGGCGCTCCAGTTGGAAGTGCAGGAGCGCGTGGCCCCCGCGGGCGTCATCATCGAGGAAACGCGGTTGGCGCACCTGGCCTACGCGGCCGAAATCGCCGGAGCGATGCTCCAGCGGCAGCAGGCCGAGGCCGTCGTTGCGGCGCGGTCGCGGATAGTTGAGGGCGCGGTGGGCATGGTCGAAATGGCCATCGCCAAACTGGAAGAGTCCAAGCAGTTCCCGCTCGATGACGAGCGCAAGGCCGCCATGGTGAGCAATCTGATGGTGGTGCTGTGCGCCCATGAATCCGTCCGGCCTGTGGTGAACACCGGCACGCTGTACCATTAGAAAGGCATTGTTTTGGCCGAGAAGAAGTCATTTCTCCTGCGGCTCCCTCAGGAGCTTATGGACGAGTTGAACCGTTGGGCTGCGGATGATCTCCGCAGCCTCAACGGGCAGATCGAGTATGTCCTGCGGGAGGCGGTGCGCAGGCGGCGGAAGGAGATTCCGGAGAGCGATCCGGACGAAGGAGAGACTGACAATGGCGTATGAATATGAAGGCCGTGTCGATTTTCGGGGAAATCCAGCCAGGGCGCTGGAATGCGCCAAGAACATTCTCGACGCCAAGGGCTTCAAGGTACTGCCGCCCGCGGGAAACCAATTGTGGTTTACGAATCCGGTTTCCTATCTGAACACCAAGAAGCAGCCGCTGCTGATGGTGTCCAAGGGCTGTCTTGGCGCGACGGGATCGTCGCTGACATTGCAGGCCGAACTGGGCAACATGCACGCGCTGTTCAAGTTCCTGGCCCTGCTGCTTGGGGTAATGGCCATACCCGAGACGGCCATCATGGCCGTCGTCTTTGTCATGGTTGCCAAACAGCCGGAACTGCTGTGGATCTGCCTTCTCTCTGTCGCGCCGATACTGTTCATCCTGTTTCTTGTGCCAAAAATCCAGCGGCGCATCACGTCGCGCGCGCTGGATGCGCTGCTCAACGAGGCGGCTGCGGGGGGACAAGAAGCGTAATGCCATAGTTCTAAGAGGAGGAGTGCTTCAATGTCATATGAATATGAAGGCAGTGTGGATTTTCGCGGTGACGGGATCAAGGCATTGGAATATGCCCGGGAACTCCTTTCCACCCGGGGATTCAAGGTGTTGCCCCCCGCGGCGAACCAGCTGTGGTTCACGAATCCGGTTTCCTATCTGAGCACGAAAAAAACAGCCGCTGATGATGGTTTCCAAGGGGAGCATCACCGCAACGGGGTCCGCACTGACATTGCAGGCCGAGTTGGGCAATCTTAGATCGCAGGTCAAGTTTCTGGTCCTGCTGATCACAGTCATGGCCATACCCGAAACGGCGCTTGTGGCCGGGATTCTGGTCGGTATGGCCAAAAAGCCTGAAATGCTGTGGATCTGCCTGCTGTCCGTCGTGCCGATTCCGCTGGTGCTGTGGGTGGTGCCCAAATTCCAGGGATTCATCACGGCCCGTGCGCTGGATGCGCTGTTGAACGAGGTGGTGGGCGTGGAGCAGCCGCGCGGGGGTGTCGGATGTGGTCGTTCCGCCGGCTTCGAGTATGTGTCCCCGGTCCGCCTGTTTGGCCTGCCGCTGGTGCACATCGCTCTCGGGCCGCAAGGAGACCAAGGGAAAGGCGTGGCGAAAGGGATCATTGCTGTCGGGGATGTGGCCTTCGGCCTGGTCTTCGCGATGGGCGGCATTGCCGTGGGCGGAATTAGCGCCGGCGGAATTAGTGTCGGCCTGTTTGCGACGGGCGGCTGCGCCCTCGGCGGCATTGCTGTCGGCGGGTTGGCGGTGGGTTTGCTGGCCGCAGGCGGGTTGACGGTCGGGCTGTGACGCCGGGCCGATGAAAGGGCGATTTGCAAATTCGGAAACTGGTCCGCGGTGTCAATTCGATGACAACCGGGGTATGCTGTCAGCAAGACTAAAGGGAGACTGAGTCATGTACTGGAAACTTGCAATCGGTTTGGTTCTAATTGTTGCCCTGATCGGTGTTGTCGGTTGTGGACGACGTGCAGCGCCAGTCGTATCGGCGCTCCCTGATCCCTGCTTCCAACACTTGCCGACGGGATGGACCATCGAGAAATCCGCTGTCCTTGATGCGGGACAGGTTGCCGGCCTTGCGGCGAAACTGGGCGGAACAGGCATCCGGCAAATCTCAAACACAAATCTCCTCATAAAGGGCAAACACCTTCAGCTTAACATCCTGGAGGCTGAAAACGCAGGGGGAGCGACGCAACTACATGCCGTCATCGGACGCACCAAAGGCGATCCGGCATTCTGTGTCCTGAAAGGCTCAAAGGTCTACGAATACGTGGGGGACGCTTCCATAACAGCGGACTTTGCCAAGAGCGTTTCCGCTCAGCTCGGGATTTGACGGCAGTGAGAAAGAACCTCTGGCGCGCGTATTGTCTATGCAGCCTGATGCTGGCGGTTGCCGCCTGCGAAGAAAGGACGGACAATTGTCCCTTGCAGCCGCGTTTCGCGGCATTGCCGCCCGGATGGCGCGTTGAAAGGACGTCCGTCGTTGCCGAGAATCGCCGGAGTGAATTGGCGCGGCATTTCGGCATCCCGATTGAAGGTCTTGACAACGTGCATCTCACGGCCAACGGTCGCAGGTTGCAGGTTAACACCTTCCGGACAGCCAGTCCACAGGACGCCGCCCGACTGCACGATGTCATTTCGCCGGAAAAGAAAGACCCCGCGTTTTGCATCGTCAGCGGGCCGGATGTCGTCGAGTTCGTGGTTGACGAATTCACCGGCGCCGACCTGGCGATCAAGGCAGCCTTTGAACTGGGGTTCCGCCCGAAACCGACGCGTGTTCACTATCGGGTGACAGCCAGGCTGGCGCCGGTTGAAGAAGCCGACTACATGAACCTCAACCAGATCTTCAACCTCTTTCTCGACAAGGCAAACCCGTCAAGGGACGATGACATCAGGGAGGCATCTCAAAGCCTGCGGTTTGGCAACCGGCTGGTCCTTTGCAGTGGTGTCCGCTGCCAGTTCGATCCGGCGCCCGTCAGCACGACTGAGTGCGACGGAGTGAGGGTGTACGAGTTCGCCTGTTTGCCCCGCGACCATGATGTTCCGTATGCGCAGGTCACAGCAGACATAGAAGCATCTGCGGAGAGGGAGACGGACTTGTCTGCACCTTCCGGGAAGTCTTGTTTGTCTTCCACCGCCTTTTGGCCGGCAAGCGATCCGGAGATCAAGGCGCTTGCCGAAGACATTGGGAAGGGACTTGCGAGTCCGAAGGGAAAGGTGGATGCCTTTCTTGAATGGCTTGCGCCGGGGAAGAACATTGCTTTTGGCGGGCCCGTAACAGGATCCCGTTGGGGTGTGGCAAAAGTGATTAGCCAGAGATTTGGCTGTTGTTGGGATTTCTCTGACTGCTTTATAACCATGTGTCGCGCGGTCGGAATTCCCGCCCGGCAGATTGGCGGCTGGTTCTATGGCATGGAGGGGCACATTTGGGCAGAGGTGTTTTGTGGGGATGGCTGGAAGCAGGTGGACCCAACCGGAGGGGGGCGGCTCGACTGCGGCATCTATCATATTCCCTATTTTCGCTCAGACACCGGCGCCATGCCGGTTCTTTACCTGGATCGCCCCCGTATATCAGTAGTGGCTGCGGGGAATGACCTCCCGGCCCCGTTGTAATGCCATGTTTCCCGAGTGCATCTGAGAGGAATTGGTTTTATGGGGGCTCACAGTGGATAGCCTGAAGCTCTTTGGCGTGCTGTTGTGGAATGGGACAGGTTTGCAGGCGGTCAATTGACTGGCCTGAACGCGACAAACGGCGCGTCGGGT
>CAIXUF010000589.1 GCA_903922535.1 Candidatus Hydrogenedentota bacterium | reverse complement strand
TGGCCGCAGTCACGCGCAAGCGTGACGAAGGCCTACCCCGGGTAACCGACCCTCCCCCCCGAATCTTTACCCAGTATGGGTTCGTATTTCCACCCCGAAGGGGTGCTTTCCCACGTGGCACAACGCTTTCAGCGTAGGGATGTTGGGGTGATGCCCGTTACCCGGGGTAGGCGTCCGGCTCCGCTTCGCTCCGCCTCCCGCCAACCCCGGGCTGTGCTGCATAATCCCGTTGGGATATCCGAACGGACCAGATCCCCACCTCGGCTTCCTGTCCGGCCCAACCCTTTTGGCTCCATACCCCCGTTGGGATATCCGAACGGACCAGATCCCCACCTCAGCTTCCTGTCCGGCCCAACCCTTTTGGCTCCATACCCCCGTTGGGATATTCGAACGAACCAGATCCCCACCCCGGCTTCCTGTCCGGCCCAACCCTTTTGGCTCTATACCCCCATTGGTTATCCGGACAATGGGGTCCACCGCGCGGGGTCAGCCAAAGCGGCCTCTATGCCGCCGCACTCCACACGGGCGGCTTCGTCAAAGCGCTGCCATGCCGCCCGGCCCCGTTGTGTATGGACGGCGCCGCCGCCAGCGCCGATAGTGGGCCAACCACAAATGAAAGCGGGCTGGCTTTCCTCATGGGCGCGGCCGCAGGCGCCAATAGTGGACCAGCATCGTCCGAAAGCGGGCCGGCATTTCCCGTCTGCGGGCGTGACGGCGTCCATAGTGGACCGGCAATCGCCCAATGCAAGCTGCAATCGTCCAGTGCACGCGTTACAACCGGGAAATGTGGACCCGCTTTCGCGGAGCTCGGCCTTGCAGTGGACAAAAGTTGGTTCACTCTCGGGAAAAGGTGGTCAACTATCGGCGATTGCAGGGCTTGCAATTGATGATTGCAACTTACATTTGGCGATTGTAAAGCCTGCAATTGACGATTGTAACCTGCAATTGACGATTGTTAAGCCTGTAATCGGAAATTGTAACTTACATGTGGCGATTGTAAAGCCTGAAATTAGAAATTGTAACCTGCAATTGACGATTGTAAAGCTTGCAATTGACGATTGTAAGCCTGAAATTGGCAATTGCAACCCCACTATCGGCGATTGCAGGCCCGCATGTTATGGTTAAACCCTGTGTTTTCAGCATTTTACGGCAGGAGACCCCGAAAACGCCCCAATTCCCCCGCGCAAAGGACGACATCCTGACCTTGGCACCGAAGCTCCTCTACGGAATCGGGACCAATCCCCCACGTTGTGGCGTGGTTTCCAGACCACGCCACTCTCTTCCGACCGAAGGTCTCCTCTGCCTTTCGCTGTGCATCCGCGATGCGCCGGTTTTGGCAACCCACGCGACATCCCATTGCCGTCCGCACACAGCGCTTCTGGAAACAGAGTCAGTATCACGAACATGATCCGGAGAAGAGGAGACCTTCGGTCGCAAGAGTGGCATGGTCCGGAGACCATGCCACAACAGGGGGGCCTGTCTTTCAGGGTGGGGCAGACATTCCTGTCTGCGTGACTTTCAGGATTGGCGGACGGCTCTTGGCAGTGTCAAAGGATTCAAGAGGGCAGACAGGCAAGAGGACAGACAGGAATGTCTGCCCCACACTTTCTTGGCAGCCGGGAACTGCGGTCTTCCGTGTGTTTTCGCATTCTGGACCCCGTGAACGGTTGCGTTTCGGCCTGCGCGCCAAAAATCGATCCCGCGCGGGGCGCGGGATCAGGGTAAAGGGGAACAGTGCACAGGGTTACGGAGTCCGCACAACACGAAATCCGCCGTTGCTGTACGCGTCGCCCGGGTAGTCGCAAGCGCGGCACGCCGACCGGCAGTAGGGGCCGGAGTAGTGCCAGTCGCCGCCGCGACACACTCGGGAAGAACCCCGAGGACTATCCACCCAAGCTTGGCCACCGGTCGGCGCGCCCGTGTAGCTTGCGTGCCAGTCATCCTCGCAGTACTCCCACGCATTGCCGCTCATGTCGTACAGGCCAAAGGCATTCTGCAGCTTCAGACCCACCACATGCGCGTATTGCTGGCCCACATTGTAGGCATTGCCCCACCACCAAGCGTAGCTCCCCATAGCCCTGTAGCCCGGGTCGTCGCCCCAGTAGAACCGGGTCGTCGTACCCGCGCGGCACGCATACTCCCACTGCGCCTCCGAAGGCAGACGGAAGGTCTTGCCCGTGTAACTGTTCGCCGCCGTCAAGAACGACTGCGTGTCATCCCAGGACACATACACCGCCGGACTGTCCGGATCGGCAAGCACATAGTTCTGTCCAGACCACGGCGTCGTGCCCATCACTGCGGTCCATTGCCGCTTGGTCAACGCATACTTGCCCATCCAAAACCCGCCCAGCATCACCGCGTGCTGCGGGTCTTCATAAACGTAGCTGTCCTGCTCGCCCGCGTACCGGCCCATCAGGTAGGTCCCGCCCGGTATCCACTTCATCTCCAGCGGCACGTTGCCGGGAAGCATGATGGCTTCCGTGTAGGCGGCGATGCTGAAGGTGCCCGCACTGATGTCCTCAACGCGGTTGTCGGGGCCGTAGATGACGTGGATCTTATAGTCGCTGGCCGGGGTCTGCGACACCGGAACCGTCCAGGTGAACCGGCCCGTCGCGTTCGCGCCGAGCCATGCGATGTCCGCGCCGTTTTCGCTCAGCAGGACCGCCACATCGCCCGTCAGGCTGGTCTGGTTCCACGTGACGGTATGGATCGTGCCCTGGCCCCAGGTCTCGCCGCCGGTCGGAGACGTCAACGTCAACGGCGGCGCGATGATGCTGAACGCCGCGTCGCTCAGGTCCTCTATTGAATTGTCGTCACCGGAGATCAGGTGGATCTTGAAGTCGCCGGCAACGGCAAGCGACGGGGAAACCGGCCAGGAGAACTGGCCCGCCGAGGCCGCGGCCTGGCCAAGCCACAGGGTGTCCGTCCCGTTCTTGTTCAGGATGACCGCCACCTGGCCCGTCACGTTGACCGAAGTCCAGGTGACAAGCCGGGTCCTGCCCTGAAACACCAGATCGCCGCCTTTGGGTGAGGTCACTGTCAGCGAACCGCCCGCCGCGATGCTGAACGCGCCGTCGCTCAGGTCCTCAATCGCGTTGTTCTCCCCCGAGATCAAGTGGATGCGGTAACTGCCGCCCGGCGCAACCCAGGCGGGAACCGTCAGGGACATCTGCCCGGACGCGGCGGGGGCCGCCCCGAGCCACGCCGTGTCCAGCCCGTTGTCGTTCAAGATGACCGCCACCTGGCCCGTCACGCCCGTCTGGTTCCAGGTGACCGTCCGGGTCTCACCCCAGGTCCAGGTTTCCCCGCCGTTGGGCGAGGTCAGCGTCAGCGGGGACACCCCGGCTCCGACGGTGAACGCGTTGTCGCTCAGGTCCTCAATCGCGTTGTCGTCCGACGAAATCACGAGGATCTCGTACGCGCCCGGCGTCACCCAGGCGGGAACCGTCCAAGACAGTTGTCCGGCCAAAGCGGCCACCGTGCCCACCCACTGGGTGACCACCCCGTTCTCACACAGGTAGACCGACACGTCACCCGTCACGCCGTTCTGGTTCCAGGTGATGAGGTGGGACTCGCCCTGGTTCCAGGTTTCGCCGCCGTTCGGTGCGGTGACCGTAAGAGGAGGGGCACCGGACACGACGCTGAACGTGCTGTCGCTCTGGTCCTCAATCTCGTTGTTGTCGGCGGAGATTAGAAGGATCCTGTACCCGCTGCCCGGTGTCACCCACGCAGGAACCGTCCAGGTCATCTGCCCGTCGGAAGCCGGTGGTTGTGCAAGCCACGCGGTATCTGTTCCGTTCACATTCAAATAGATCGCCACGGCGCCCGTGACCCCGCTGGCGTTCCACGCGATGGTTTGCGATGAGCCCTGCGCCCAGGACTCCCCGCCGTTTGGTGAGACAACAGTCAGGGAGGCGCTGGTGGGTTCGATGGTAAAGGATGCCTCGCTCAGGTCGGCATAACGGTTGTTGGGGCCGTAGATAATGTGCACCTTGTACGCGCTGTCCGGCGTCTGGCCCGGGGGAACCATCCATGACAATTGCCCGTCCTGTGCAAGGGCCGAGCCCATCCAAAGCACATCGGCCCCGTTCAGGTTCAGCAACACCGCCACGGCGCCTGGCAAATCGGCCCGGGCGTTCCAGGTGACCAGTTGCGATTCGCCCGCTGCCCAGGTCTCGCCGCCGTTCGGGGAATTCAGCGTGAGCGGCGGCGCGATAATCGTGAACAGGCCGTCGCTCAGGTCGTTAATCGCGTTGTTGTCCGCCGAGACCAGGTGAATCCTGTACACGCCCGGCGTCAGCCAT
>CAIXUF010000588.1 GCA_903922535.1 Candidatus Hydrogenedentota bacterium | reverse complement strand
TGCTTTGGCGGCTCACGAGCAAGAGTTTCCGCGATGGACTCCCGGAAATGTCAAACAGCTACTGCCACCCCGGCAGAGCCGGGGGAACTCCCATATTGGGTTAGACCCTGTACGGTACACGCGCCCCATCCCATTACGGGTTGAAATCCCTGGTGTTGCGCGAAACCAACAGCGCGTTGTTCGTCTACGCCGTCGCCCAGATGGTGGCGTCGGGCCGGCGCATATGGTGCATGCGCCGCAGTTGGACAGCCTTCTCCGCCACTTCCAAGTCCGGCGGGATGATTTCAAAATGTGTCTCAAGAAGATCACCCACTTGGGCATCATCCTCCTGCATGCCGACCAACACTTCCATCCACGTAGTGCGGCTGACCAGCACACGCTCATAGCGTGCATATTCGTCATCGGCCTCGGGCAACCCGTTCAATGCGTCAATGACGATGTTGGTGTCGAAAACGGCGATCACGCGCGGCCGTCCCATTCGGCGCGGAGCTTGTCCTGATACTCAAGCGGGTCAATCTGCCGTCCGCGCCAGGAGCCGAACGCGGGGTGCTGACGCAGGGAATGTTTCCCGGCAGGCGGTTGTGCCCCAGCAGCCTGCCGCTGCAGGAACTGGACGAAATCGAGCACTTCGCGCTGCTTGTCCGGCGGCAACAGAAGCACTTGCTCTTGAATCTGCTCTACGGCACCCATTTCGTCATCCTTTCCGGCAAGCCAAGGCCTGCAACGCTGTCACCCAATTATACACCTCTTTTCAAATGGCACAAATGCACTGCATGGGATTGTACGGCGCCGGAATGGCGCTGAAGGAAAGAGGCTGGAAGCCCACACCCGTAGTGGCGTGGTTTCCCGACCACGCCACTCTTCCGACCGCAGGTCTCCTCTTCCTTTCGCTGTACATCCGCCACCACTCACCACCATCGGCCCGTACACACACAAAAGATCCTGTGCGCCTGGCCGCGCAAGAGCCGGCCCGTTTTCGGGTCAGGACTTGGGAACCGCGTCCGCGCAGAAATAGCGGGCGGCGCGGTTGCCGGAAGCGTGGATGCGGGCATTGCGGACATCAAAGCGCGCGGCCGAAAACAGTGCACGGTATCCGGCCTCGGTGCGGGTGTAACGGCCCCGATCCATCCGGCAGAAGAGGCTGTTCAGCGGGTTGAACGGGACACGAACCGGGTCCAGGGTTATGACCTGCCGGAGGCCACCGCCCCGTTGCAACCGAATAAGGATCCCCAGGGCATCCTCGTCCGAAAGGTGATGAAGCAGGCCGATCAGCAGGGCCTTGGATGGCCGGATGCGGTCGATGTCCGCCGGGGTCGGTTCGCGGTGGTACAGATGGACCTTTGCCGGAGGCCGGCGTTCGCGGAACCGTTCAAGCGCCTTCGCATCCACGTCAAACCCATGGTATGCGCGAAAGGGACCGAGATGCTCCATGGCCATGCCTGTGCCGCATCCGATGTCGATCAGAATGTCATGCCGGGTGTAACCCAGCCAGCCGAACAGCTCCGCGTCCGGCCCGCCGCCCAGCAGAAAGACGCGGAGCCGCTCGTACACCCAGGGCATCCCAAGCACTCGCTGATAGAAGGGCACGGCAAACGCCTCCTTTCCTGCATACCTTAACGGATGATGGAACGCAAGGGCCAGCACCGTGCCCCGCCGGGCGGCGACCGGTGCCGGTCCCTTTCCTGTCCGCCGGTTTCGCTGCGCGCCAGACGTTTCACGAAGTGTCGGCGTCTGCGATGAAGGCAGCCGTGGCGCGTATCACCGCCGCAGTCTGATCGCGGTGGGGCGAGTGCCCCGAATCTGGCAGAATCAGAAGCTGCGTCGGGGGAACGCGGCGCTGGATGCCGCGGATTTGTTCGAGCGAGGCGTACTCGTCGTTTTCCCCCTGGATGGCAAGCACCGGACAGGTGATGTTTTCCAGCTCCGCCTCGATGTTCCAGTCCCGGAAGGCCGGGTCGCTCCAGATGTCAAACCATCCGTAGAAGGCCGAGTCCGGGTCGTCATGGTGCCGGGCGAGCTGGTCGCGAAGGGGCCCGCCCGCGTAGCCGTCGCGGACCTTGAGGATGCCGGGGAGAATGCTGTCTTCAACGAAGATATGCGGGGCGAGCACCACGATGCCCTGGACGCGTTCAGGCACGTGGGCGGCGGCCAGCAGCGCGATGGTCCCACCGTCGCTGTGGCCAAACAGCCACGCGCGGCGCACACCGAGCGCGTCCAGCAGCGCGGGCAGCACGTCGACAGCCTCGCGGTGCAGATAGTCCCTGGGAAAGCGCTCCTCATGCGGGCGCGGTGTTGAGCGGCCGTAGCCGAACCGCGAGTACACCAGGCCGCGAAACCCAAGGGCTTCGCACAGGCGTTCGGGAAAATCCCGCCACAGGGACACGCTGCCCAGCCCCTCATGGAGAAATACAATCACGGGGTCCGTGCCGCGGGCCGATCCGACCCAGATGTATTCAAAGTCGAGCCGTCGGCCCAACGCGTTGATGCCTGTTCTCTGAATCATTACGGAAAGTACCCGTCTTTTCACTGCCAGGCATGCCGTACCTGCATGCCTGTCAGGAAGATCCCGCGCTCCTCTGAAAAGGGACTCGCAACGGCGCGTAGAATAGCACTTCCGGTCCATCGCCTCCAGATTCGGGATGCGCGGAGACTGCGTTCGGCGGTTAAGCGCAGGTTTGGGTGCGGAATGATTGAGAAGACCTTGTAACGGTTCTTTTGGGATGCTCTATTGCGAAGATTTCGCGGTATTGACAGAACGGCCCGCTTCCGTTAGGATACTAGAGGTATTTGCCCCAACCTTAGCGCTGCAAGAGCTGGCGGACCCTGAATGGACAACGGGTAGGATACCATTTGTCCAGGGTTGGCTTTGTGTGTGCATTTTACGGCAAGGAACCACAGAGGAGAATCTCCAAATGTTCCCAATGGTGAAGATGAATTATGTGAAGCTCTTCATTGGCGCGGCTGTGGGATGTGTGTTGTTGCTTTCCCTGACAGGATGCCCTCCCGTCAAGTACGCCCTGACGGTCACCGTTACCGGCAACGGCAGTGTGGCGCTTGGTCCGACCGGCGGAACCTATGCCAGCGGCACCTCCGTCACCCTGACCCCCACCCCGTCCGCAGGCTGGCATTTTGACCATTGGGCGGGCGGCCTTTCGGGCAGCACCAACCCCGGCCAGGTTACCATGACTGCCGCGACGGCAGTCTCGGCGGTTTTCGTGCAGGATCAATACACGCTGATTGTCCTGCTCAACGGCAGTGGCACCGCGACAATGGACCCGCCGGGGGGCTCCTATCTTTCGGGAACATCGGTCACGGTGACCCCCTATGCGGTCGCAGGCTGGCATTTTGACCATTGGGAGGGCGATCTCTCGGGCACCACCAACCCCAGTCCGGTTGTGATGAATGCCGCCAAGACAGTCACGGCGGTTTTCGTCCAGGACGTTTATACCCTGAGCGCCAGCACCACCGGCAATGGCACCGTAACGCTGGACCCGCCGGGCGGCGCCTACCTCTCCGGAACCTCCGTCACGCTGACCCCCGCCCCCGCCCTGGGCTGGCACTTTGACCATTGGGAAGGCGACCTGTCGGGCAACGCCAGCCCAGGTACCGTTACGATGTCTGCCGCCAAAACAGTCACGGCGGTTTTCGTGCAGGACATCTATGCCCTAAATGTCACGCCCGTGGGCAACGGCACCGTAACCCTGGACCAGCCCGGCGGCAATTATCTCTCGGGAAGCGTCGCCACCCTGACCGCCCATCCGGCCGTGGGCTGGCATTTTGACCATTGGGCCGGCGACCTCGCGGGCGGCTTCAGCCCGAACCAGATTACGATGGACACCCCAAAAACGGTCACGGCGAATTTCGTGCAGGACATATACACCCTGGATGTCAGTGTCACCGGCAGCGGCACGGTGGCGCTTGCCCCGCCGGGCGGCAGCTATCTTTCCGGAACAACCGTCACGCTAACCCCAACCGCGGACCCGGGGTCCCGCTTCGACATTTGGGAAGGGGACCTTGCCGGCAATGCGAATCCAATCAGCATCGCCATGGACAAGAACAAATCCGTCCAGGCCCTCTTCGCATCGAGGGCCAACACAAGTTTCTCGCCGAGCGACTTGTGCGCCAAGGGCTCGACCGTGTTCTTCTCCGGATCCTCCCCCGGCTCCGGGCGGGAACTGTGGAAGAGCGACGGCACCCTGAACGGCACGGACCTCGTCAAGGACATGACTCCGGGCTACGGAAGCTCGGAATTCCGATTCCTTTTCCTGCTGAACGGGGATCTCTATTTCTTCGCCGAGACCGACAACTCGGGATACTGGCTGTGGAAAAGTGACGGCACCGAGGCGGGCACCGCAAGGGTGGTTTGGCTGGGCGGCTCGTTTCCCGCCCAACCTCCCGTCAACATGGGCGGGGTGATGTACTTGAGCGTGATCGGCGCCGACAGCATAGGGGAACTATGGAAAACAGACGGCACGGAGGCAGGCACGGCCAGAATCAAGAGGTT
>CAIXUF010000587.1 GCA_903922535.1 Candidatus Hydrogenedentota bacterium | reverse complement strand
CAGGCAGGCCTGATAGATCGCCTCCAAGGGCGGCTTGCCCTCCCGGCGCTCCGCGTCGAGCGCGAAGTCCACCATCATGATGCCGTTCTTCTTCACGATGCCGATGAGCAGGATGATGCCGATGAGCGCGATGACGCTGAAGTCGGTCTTGCACATCATCAGTGCCAGCAGCGCGCCCACGCCCGCCGACGGCAGCGTGGACAGGATCGTTATGGGATGGATGTAACTTTCGTACAGGATGCCCAGCACGATGTAGACCGTTATCAGCGCCGCCAGAATGAGCAGCGGCTCGTTGACCAGCGACGCCTGGAACGCGCGCGCCGTGCCCTGGTACTGCGTCTGAACGCTTTCCGGCATGTCCAGCTCGGCCCGGACCTTGTTGATGGCGGCAACGGCCTGGCCAAGCGAAACGCCGGGCGCGAGATTGAAGGAAATCGTGACCACGGGGAACTGGCCCTGGTGGTTGATCGTCAGCGGCGCCGAGGACTCGCGGACGCGCGTGAGGCCGTTCAGCGGAATCTTCCCGCCATTGGCCGCGCGGATGTAGATGTCGTTCAGATTCTTCGGCTTCCGCTGAAACTCGGGCTGCAGCTCCATGACCACGTGATACTGGTTGAGCTGCGTGAACATGGTCGAGATTTGACGCTGGCCGAAGGCGTCATAGAGCGCGTCGTCGATCATCTGCGGCGTAATGCCCAGGCGCGAGGCCGTGTCGCGGTCAATTTCCAGGAAGGCCTGTTTGCCCTCGTTCTGCTGGTCGCTCGCCACGTCGCACAATTCGGGCAGCGCCTTCAGCTTGTCCATGAACTGCGGCACCCACGTGGTCAGTTCGCCCGGATTGGGGCTTTCCAGCGTGTACTGGAACTGCGTCCGGCTCACGCGGTCCTCCACGGTGAGGTCCTGCACGGGCTGCATGAACAGGGTGATGCCGGCGACCGCCTCCAATTCGGGCTGGAGACGGCGGACCACCTCCAGGGCGTTGATCTTTCGATCTTCGAGCGGCTTCAGATTAATCTGGACGCGCCCGCTGTTCAGTGTCGTGTTCGTTCCGTCAATGCCGATGAACGAGGACAGGCTCTCCACGGCCGGGTCTTTGAGAATGATGTCCGACAGCTTGCGCTGCCGTTCCGCCATGGCCGTGAAGGAAATGTCCTGCGGCGCCTCGGAGATGCCGAGGATTACGCCCGTGTCCTGAACCGGGAAGAAGCCCTTGGGCACCTCGATGTACAGCCAGCCGGTGAGCACCAGCGTTCCGAAGGCGACCATCAGCGTGGCGAGGCGGTGCCGGAGCACGAAGCGAAGCGTCAGCGCGTAGAATCCGATGATCCCCTGCCAGACCTTTTCGGAGGCGCGGAAGAGCGCCCCCTGCTGGCTCTCCGGCTTGTGGCGCAGCAGCAGCGCGCACATCATGGGCGTAAGCGTCAGCGACACGAACGCGGACACGACAATCGTGACGCTCAGCGTCACTGCGAACTCGCGGAACAGCCGCCCGACGATGTCGCCCATGAACAGCAGCGGGATCAGCGCCGCGATCAGCGACACGCTCAACGATACAATGGTAAAGCCGATCTGTCCCGACCCCTTGAGGGCCGCCTCCAGCGGCGTGTCGCCCTCCTCCAGGTACCGGATGATGTTTTCGATCATGACGATGGCATCGTCCACGACGAAACCGGTCGAGATGGTCAGCGCCATCAGCGACAGGTTGTTCAGACTGTAGCCCAGCAGGTACATCACGCCGAAGGTGCCCACCAGTGAGAGCGGCACCGCCACGCTCGGGATAATCGTTGCGGCGAAATTGCGCAGGAACAGGAAGATGACCAGCACGACCAGGAAGATGGTCAGGCCAAGCTCTTTCTTCACGTCGTCCACCGACGCGCGGATCGTCGTGGTGCGGTCGGTCAGGACGGAGATCTTGACGGCGGGCGGCATCGAACTCTGAAGCTGCGGCAGAAGCCGTTTGACGCGGTCCACCACCTCGATGATGTTGGCGCCGGGCTGCCGCTGAATGTTCATGATCACGGCGGGCTCGGCGTTCTTCCAGGCGGCCTGGTAAACGTTCTCGACATCGTCAATCACGTCCGCAACGTCGGTCAGGCGCACCGGCGTGCCGGTGGCGGGGTTGTAGGCGATGATCAGCGGCTTGTAATCCCCGCTGGTGAGAAGCTGGTCGTTGGCGCCGATGGTCGCCGCCTGGTGGGGGCCGTCGAAACTGCCCTTGGCCTGGTTGACGTTCGCCTGGGCAATCGTCGTGCGCAGGTCCTCCGCGTTCAGCCCCAGCGACGCGAGCACGGTCGGGTTGACGCGGATGCGCACGGCCGGCTTCTGCCCGCCGCTGATGCTGACCAGACCCACGCCGGGCAACTGGGATATCTTCTGCGCCAGCCGCGTGTCCGCCATGTCCTCCACCTTGGACAGGGGCAGTTGGTCGGAGGTCAGCGCGAGCGTGAGAATGGGCGCGTCTGCCGGGTTGACCTTGCTGTACACCGGCGGATTGGGCAGGCCCTGCGGCAGGTAGGTGGCCGACGCGTTGATGGCCGCCTGCACCTGCTGCTCGGCCACGTCAATGTTCAGTTCGAGCGAGAACTGGAGCGTGATGATCGAGCTGCCGTCCGAACTGGTCGAGGTCATCTGCGTCAGGCCGGGCAACTGGCCGAACTGCTTCTCCAGCGGGGCCGTCACCGACGAGGCCATGACATCGTGGCTTGCGCCGGGGTAGAACGTCACGATCTGGATCGTCGGGTAGTCCACCTGCGGCAGCGCGGAGACCGGCAACTGCTTGTAGGCCACCAGGCCGACGAGAAGGGTGGCGACCATCAGCAGCGACGTCGCCACCGGCCGCAGAATAAATGGCCGGGAGGGGCTCATTGCTTGTCCTGTCCCGCGGGCTTCTCCGGTGCGGCACCCTGTTCCGGCTTGCTTTCGGCGCCGGGCGCCTGTCCGTGTTCGGAAGACGCCTCAGGCGTCGGTGCATTCTCCGCTTCACCTTCAGCACGGGCTTTGTGGTGGTGTTCCTTTGATGCCTCGGACGCCTGTTCCCCTTCGGCTGTCCCTTCGGCGTTCTTCTTGTGCCAATGGCCCGCGCCGCCTTCCGCGCCTGGGGCACCGCCGTCCGGTTTGGCTTCGGCGCTTCCTTTGTGCGGGCGGCCCGAGGCCCCTTCCGCGCCCGGTGCGCCGCCCCCCGGTTTCCCTTCGCCGCGTCCCTTTCGACCCTGTCCTTCGGGCCCGCCCGCGCCCTGCTTTCCTTCCGCGCCGGGCAGCACCACCTTCGCGCCCGGTTCTAGCTTGTCCGCGCCGCCAATCACCACCACCTCGCCCGCTTCAAGCTTGTCCAGGATGGCGGCAACATCGCCCTCGATGGGGCCGACGGTCACCGGCCGCATCTCGACCGTGCTTTCCGCCTCATTCACCACATAGACAAAGGGCGTCTGCGGGCTGGTTTGCACGGCTGACGGGGGCACCAGCACGACATCCTTCTTCGTGTCCACGAGCAACCGGACGTTGATGGCCTGGTTCGGGAACAGCGCGTGGTCCTTGTTGTCAAAGACGGCCTTGAAGCGCGCCGTCAGCGTTACCAGGTCGATCGTGCTGTCCACCGCCAGCAGCGTTCCCGTGGCCAGCAGTGTTGTGCGGTCCCGGTTGCGCACCTCAACGGTCAGTTTCTCGCCGGCGCTGAAGGGCTTCATCACCTGCGGCAGGAAATCCTCCGCCAGCCCGAACACGACGGTGATCGGCTCTACTTGCGCAATGACCGCAAGGCCGGTGGCATCGGAGGCGTGGACGATGTTGCCCGCATCCACCAGGCGCAGGCCGATGGTGCCGCTGATGGGCGCCGTGACCTGGCAGTAGGTCAATTGCAGCTTCGCGCTGTCGATTTGCCCCTGATCCGTCTTCACCGCCCCCTCGAACTGCGCCACCGCCGCCGCCGCCGTGTCCACCTGCTGCTGCGTCGCGCCCTTGCCCGCCGCCTGATAGCGCGCCAGATCCAGCTTCGCGTTCTTCACCGAAGCCTGGTCCCGGGCGAGTTGCCCCTGCGCCTGCGTCAATTGCACCTGGAAGGGACGGGGGTCAATCTCGACCAGCAGGTCGCCCTCTTTGACCAACTGCCCCTCCTCATAATTCACCTTGTTGATTTGCCCGTCCACCCGCGTCCGCACGGTCACGATATTCCTCGCCACGACCGTACCCGGCGCGTCCAGGTAAATGGGCAGGTCACCCCGTTTTGCCTTGGCGATCACCACCGGCACGGCGCGGGCCCCCGTAAATCCGCCCGGCCCACCGGGCTTCGCGCCGGCAGCGGGTGCCGAAGACAGCCCGCCGGGAAAGTCGGGATACAGCCGGTGCACGCCGTACCCACCGCCGCCCACGATCAGGCAAAACACAACAAACAGCCAGAAACAGCCGCCCCGTGATGCCGGGGCGGGCAGGGGCTTTTCATCAGTCATTACATAAATCTCCCTAAAGACAAGTTCCACCAGAGGCGGAACAAATTCATAATTGTCCGCTATTCCAAAGTTTAAGGCGTTCGCCTCCGCATGATGCGCTTCCTTTGCAGGAATTGCAAAGCCGTCGGATCCCCCCTTTTTCCCTTCATTGTGGCACGGACCGCCTGATTTGTTCCACGTCCCATTCAGATTCCCCAGTGGAAAGCGCCGCGGGACCGGTCGCCCCCCCGGTGGGCCGTAATGCGCGGTTTGATCGCGCCGGACCGCGGACATTACACTATGCGCCCGCGTCCAGAGGCGCGGACCCTGCCTGGCACCCAACATAAGGAGCGGCTGCGGCCATGCTTCGCAACAGTTTAATCCTCGACGGTGAATGGACCCTGGTGACCGATCCCGACGATGTCGGCCAGAAGAAACGCTGGTTTGACGCGCCGGACCACAACGGGGGCGTCATCGTCCGCGTGCCGTCGGCATGGGACCTTTGGCTTCCGGACTATGACGGGGTGGCCTGGTACTTCCACCAGTTCTCCCTCGATGCGTCCTGGCAGGACCGGCGTGCCGCGCTCCACTTCGACGCGGTCAATTATCACGCGACGGTGTGGGTGAACGGGGGATTGGCCGGGGAGCATGAGGGGGGCTACACGCCATTCTCTCTTGATGTCTCTTCCCTCATCCGCGACGGCGGGAACTTTGTCGCCGTGCGCGTGGTCGATCCCAAGCACCCCGACGGCTTCGGTGAATTCCATCCCAAGGAACTGCCCGTCTCCAAGGAAACGGGCTACTGGTCCTTCGCGGGCATCTGGGGCGGCGTCCGGCTCGAATCCACGCCCGTCGAATATCTCTCCGACCTTTTCGTCAAACCCGACATCAACCGCGAACGCATCGTGGTGGACGTGACCGCTGCCGGCGGCGCGAACCGGCGCGTGCGGCTGTCCGTTCCGGGCACGCCGTTCAGCGTGGAAGGTGAGCCTGGCGCGCTTAAGCTCGATGTGCCGGGCTGCAAGACCTGGTCGCCGGACAAACCGCGCATGCACACGCTGCGCGCCGACCTGCTGGACGAATCCGGCGTGATTGACACCCTGTCCGTGCGCTTCGGCCTGCGCGAGTTCACCGTGAAGGACAACCGCTTCCATCTCAACGGCCGTCCCACCTTCATCAAGGGCGTGCTGCACCAGCCCGACTATGCGCGGTCCCTGTGCGCGCCCGAATCGGCCGACTTGGCCCGGCGCGAGATCATGCTGGCCCGCGAGGCCGGATTCAACATGATGCGCCTGCACATCAAGCCCGCACCCCCCGTCACGCTCGACCTGGCCGACGAGTTGGGCATGCTGCTCTACGAGGAGCCGTCCATCGGCTGGATAAAGAATTCGGCCCACATGCGGCGTCGCTGCGAGGCGTCCGTCCGCGAAATGATCCTGCGCGATCGCAACCATCCGTCGGTGGTGATTTGGGGCATGCTCAACGAGGGCGGCAACGCCGACTACGTGACCCGCGGCGGCGCGCAGACGATCAAGGACGACCTGTGCAAACTGGCGCGCTCGCTTGACCCGACGCGCGTGGTCATCGACGACAGCGCGGGCGTCAACGCCACGCGCGAGCCGTCGCGCTACATCAAGCCGCACAGCGATCAGTTCGTTGAGTTCGACGACCTCCACATCTACCAGCGCGCGCCGGTGGACCTGGACATTGAAAACTACTACCGCCAAAACGGCGAGCCCGACATGCTCGTGACCGTGTCCGAATTCGGCTTCGGCGGCTCCGAAAACCTGCCGGAGGTGATCGCCCAATACGGCGACCATCCCGAGGCCTTCAAGGACGCCCGTTTCCTTCAGGGCCTGCTGGAGGCGATGAGCGGCGGCTTCGCGGAGCGCGGGCTGGACCGCATCTTCGGGGACTACTCGGGGCTCGCCAGGGCCATGCAGGAATTGCAGTGCGACGCGGCCCGGCTCCAGATTGACGCGATGCGGGCGAACCCCAAGATCGCGGGCTACTGCTACACGCAGTTCGCCGACGCGGGCCATGAGTTCTGCGCGGGCATGGTGGACCGCTGGCGGCGGCCCAAGCCGGCGCTGGCCGCGCTCGCCGAGGCGCAGCGCGCCGTCCGCCCCATCATCCAGATTCCGGAAACCAACCTCCTGCCCCGGCAGGAAGTGCCCGTCACGGTGCTGCTCGCCAACGAGGATCGCCTGGAGGGTTTCGGCGAAATCTCCCTCCAACTGACCGGCCCCACGGGGCAGGTGCTCTGGAAGAAGAAACGCACCATCCCCAAGATACCCAAGCACGGCCGCGAACTGTGGGAGGGCGCCATCGCCGCGTCGGGCTCCTGCGGTCCCCACAAGTTCACCGTGCGCCTCATCAAGGACGGGTGCATCGCCGCCTCTGCCGACGCGGACCTCTACGTCGTTGCCCCGCCCGAGACGAAGGACATCGACATTCACGTTATCGACCCCTTCGGCGAATGGACCGACCGTTGCCGGCGCTATGCGCGCCCCGGCACGCCGTTGGCGCCGCTGCACATCATTCCGCCGCTGGCCAACACCATCCGCGCCTATCCCGAAAACGACCTGGGCCAGGTCTTCGCGCAGGTGCGCGGCGGCGCCGTGGCGCTCTTCTTCGGCCCGCCGGAGGACTGGAACGATTTGGCGGAACGCCTGGGCGAACAGCTTTCGGCCACGCCGAAAGATTCCGTGGGCTGCTTCCTGCCGGTGGTCCACTATGCCAAGGTGCATCCCGTCTTCGAGGGGCTGCCCTCGCGCTGCCTGATGCGGCAGCCCTACCGGAATGTTGTGCCCGGCCGGACCTTTGCCGAAACGGGCGAGGAGGACATTTGCGGCTCCCTCGACACCATGCCCGCCGCTTCCAGCAACTACATGGCCGGGGATTCAACCTGGTGGGGCACCGACGTGCTCGTGCGGCGCTACGGCGCGGGACGGATTGTGTTCACCCACATGCGCATCCTGGAGAATCTGGGACGCGACCCTGTGGCAGACCGGCTCTTTGTGAACCTGCTCACCCACTTCGGGCGGCGCTCGGTTCCCCCGGAGATGCTGTTGGCACCCGACGCGCGCGCTGTGGAATGGCTGCGCGGCGAGCGCAACCAGCAGGTGCGCCGCTGGATGGTCATCGGCGAGTTTCCCAACTGGGACAAGTGCTCCGGCCACAACCAGGCCTATCCGCCCGAGCAGGCGGTTGACTTTGAGGCCACCTATCCCGGCTGGTACAAGGCGGTCCGCTGGCAGCGCTGGTTCTCGCGCGCACAGGACAAGCACGTCATCGATCTTCAGGCGGCCTTCTCGCCCGTGTTCGAGTATTACCCGAAATTCGACCGGGCCGTCGGCTACGCCTATGCCGAGTTCAGCGCCGAACGGCGGCAGGAGATCAAGGTGCATCTCGGCCTGCAGGACGCGACCAAGGTCTGGTTCAACGGGACACTCATCTTCGAGACGGAAAACCAGGTGCCCCACGACCAGTTTGAGGAGGAGAGCGTCGATGCCGTCACCAGGCAGGGCAAGAACACCCTCCTGGTGAAATGCTCCAAGATCCCCGGACCGTTCAAGTTTTCGCTGGATCTCGTGTCAAACACCCGCGCCCCGATTGCGATAAAATGGTGGAGATAGTTCGGGCAATTTGACGCGTTGAGTTTGTGCCGTCCACAAAGCCCATGCCGACCACAACCTGAATGTTGCCATGGCTGGCCCAACCGCCGTGGCCGGGGCGGGTGGTGCTTATCGCTGCCGCAGGGTGAACAGCGTCGCCTCGGGCGGGCATCCGAAGCGGAGAACCGCGTCGGTGGTGCCCAGACCGGGGGAGGTAAACCCGGTCATCGCCCCAATCTGCCAGAAGCCCAGCCCCCGGCTGCGCGGGCAGCGTGCGTTGACCGAGATCGCGCCCAGGCCGGGAAAGCGCAACTGCCCCCCGTGCGTGTGGCCGCAAAGATAGAGCCTGATGCCCTTTCGGGCGGCTTCCTCGGCGCATTCCGGGGCGTGCGCCAGCAGTGTCCGATACGCCCCCGGCGGCGCGCCGCGCAGCGCCGCATCCAGGTCCTCCATCCGGAAAATATGCGGGTCGTCCACCCCTGCCAGCCACAGCACCGCGCCGTTCACCGGGACGGCAACCCCCTCATTGAACAGCACGCGCACACCGGCCTTCTCGACCTGCTCCGCAACGGCCAGCGTGTCATGGTTGCCCAGCACGGCATAGACGCCGTATCGGAGCCGCAATCCGTCCAGCATCCGCCGCACCGCGGGCACGACATGGTCGGCCGGCCCCAAATGGCCATAACGCAGGTCGCCCGTGATGACGCACAGGTCCGCCGAAACGCCCTCCAGCAGCCGGCACACCGCATCCTCGTATTCCGGCAGCGTGCGCCCAAAATGGAGGTCCGAAATATGCAGCAGCCGCAGGCCGTCCAGCCCGGACGGCAGGCCCGGCAGCGGCAATTCCTCCCCGCGCAGGCGCAGGTCACGCGTGTTCCGCACCCCGCGCGCATGCAGTCCCAGGCACCGGAGCCCCGTCTCCAGCGCCCGCATCTGAAACCCCCGGCTTGCGGAATAATGATCCCGCTCACCAGTACCGCGACGGCTGCCGCGCAATATCAACGCCTCAATCTTGCGTCGCCGCGATGCCTGCGCGCCGATGCGTTCAGACAGGGGGGGAAGTTCTCCGGATGTGCCGTCTTGTTTCACTTCTTGCGCTCTTGCCGTTGAAATGGGTCGTGTTTGCCGCGCTGCCCGCGCTCCGTCACGGGCGGAATGATCGCACAACGGGATCCAAAACGGGAAATTCGCATCCCCCCGTCACAGACGGCAGCCGGACACATCTTTGTCGGCGGCCGCATGGTCCATGTGAATTCGCCGAACCGGGCCCTCATTTGCTAGGCTGTTCTCTCCATCGAACGCATTTACCGCCGCGTGGAAGGACAAGCCATGAACGTGACCTCAGCAAAGAGCAGCATTGACCTCGCGAAGTACATCGAACTGAACGGCGTTGCCGCGCGATTGCTGGAGAAAGCCCCGACGGAATCCACGGCCGATGCGTGCGCGGCGTTGAAGGCCGGCGGCATTCATGCGGGCCTCGGGCAGTTCATCAAGGCCATTGTCATGATTGGCGCCGGTTCGCGGGAACCGCGAAGATCCGCCATGGCCATGGTTCGGGGAACAGACCGTCTGGATCTGAAAAAGATCAAGAAGGTCACCTGGGAGGAAATGAGAAGTCCCAGCCCTGCCGAAGCGGCTGCGATCTGCGCCTATCCCCGCGGCGGCACGCCGCCGGTCGGCGTTGAAGGGATCAACACCATAATCATCGACCTGAAACTCACCAAACCGCCCCGTCTCCTGTATGGGGGCGGCGGCGACCAGCAGCACGTGATCGAGATTTCGTCCGTTGAACTGCTGCGACATCTTCAGAGCACATCCGCCACGGTGATTGTCTCCCCAATCGCGGCGGAAGGATAGGAGTTCAGAACGCATATTGGCGAATCTGAACGAGGGAAAGGGGGATTCTGGATGCGCCCAAGGGGCTGGCCCGGACGGACTTGTCGATCCCGCTGGATGCCGCACTGGAGGGCAAAGGACGCCCGACGCAAGACCGGGCGTGCCGCCGACCTCCCTGAACCGCAAGGGGAGGCGTCACACCACCGTGAACGCGGCTCACCGGGCAACGTAGATCCTTCCCGGCGCAAGGCTTGGGGTGCTCCGAAATGGGTTCGCCCCGCTCCGGGCGTCCGGCCTGATTCCCGCCTGACAGGCCCGTCTTGTCACGCATGCCCCGGCTGGCCATGTGTCGGCCGGGGGTGATTTTTCTATTGACGGGGAATGCAAAGGTATATAATCGTAGTTGAATTAATCATAGGAGAAAATTATGCAGAAACTAGTCACGATTATGATAAGCGCCAGCACAGGACGGTCGCGGGATATCTCGGAGCATCTGGAAGAACTTCTGAAAGACGGGTGGAAGATTAACTCTCTGACTGAAATACGCGGTCTTGATCAGAATTCAAACAGTTCCGGTTATGAGGAATATCTTCGCGCATGGATTGCCGTGGTGCTTGAGAAATAGGCTATTCCCCAACTTTCATTCGCGCATGGGCCGGCGCGGTTCCGTATCCGAACAAGGGCCCACGCGCTTGAGGTTTCTACAGGCTTACGCCATTCGGGTTGCAGCGTCTTTCAGTGCGTCAATTGCTGGCGGGCCTTTCTCCGCCTCGCCGGTGCTTTTGCGGATGTTCAACCCGTTTGAAAGCCGCAGCCGATGCAATATGCCCGATGACACTGGCGGCATGGATATGGCGGAGAGCATGGACTCGACCCGGCACCCGTTGGACCCGCGGGCCGGGGCTTTATTTTCAGTTTACCCGTGGCGCTGGCGTCACTCTGGCTGCAACATCGAAGATCCGAGAGAAAGGGCTGCATGATGGACATTTGGAATTGGGTTCTGATATTTGTCGCAATTGCGTTCGGAGTCTTGTCCGCGGTTCTGGCGACAACCTGAAAAAACGCCCCGTTCGGTCCCGCTGGCTGGCCGGGCTTTCCTTCTGGGTCGGCCGCATATACGCCCGGCCCCCCTCCCGGACCTGCCTGGGACAGGGGGGCAACGGTCCCGGGCCCACAGGATCTATCCCCCCACGAATAATTCGTGGAAAAGAATTTCGTCACCCCGGCCAGGGGATGACAGCGCAACCAATCCGGCGATGCGACGGCACACGGATATCAAAGGTGTGCCGTTGGCGATCAAGCGGTTCTTGGAAAGAGCAGGTCATAGCGTCTTTCGGCCCCAGAGGGATGCGACGGCGGAGGTGACTATGGTGCTGACGGCTATGACCGCCGAAGCAAGCATGGAACCGGACAGGGCGATGATTACAGCCGACACCAGGCCACCCAAGACGGGGATGGCGGTCATGTACTGCGCACGGACGGCCAGGGACATGTTGTAGCGGTGACGGAAGTCCTGTTCCTTTTCAGCCATGCGCATGATGCGGTCGGGGAAGTCTGGGTCCACCATCGCCATGGCCTGCATCTCGCGGGCCGGGGGAAGGGGGCTGCTGCATGTGGCGATGACGTGCTGCTGGGTGTGGAGGGCGGGAACGCTCTTGGACCGGGCCATTACCGGCCGATCTCACGGTTGTAGACCCGCCACAAGTCGCCGGAGATGGCCGGCCAGTTACCTTTGAGCGCGTTCCTGTCGCGTTGCTGCCCATCGGCCCCGGCCCCTGGGGGGGGGAGCAGCGTGAACGAAAAGGCAAGGCCCGTCGCGACAGCATTGTAGAACAGTGACGCATAGCGGGAGAGTTTGCGCTTTTGCTGAGGCTTGGACATGGGGCTCATTCCTTGCATGGATGGCACCGCAGGCGTGGCGAAAAGGTCAACAGTAACGCCTGCACAACGAGTCGGTTCCCGGCCACACGCACCGGTCGGCCGACCCGCTGGCCGGGGCTCTCTGGGTCAGCCGGTAGCGATACTTGTCCGGCGTGATCAATCCGATGACGAACAGGATGTCGTTCACCACTGGACAGGGCACCAGTGTGGACGAATGAGGGGGCAATGACTTGGTTCAAGCCACGGTGGTGAAGGAAGTTAGAATTGGTGGAGCCGAGGAGGATCGAACTCCTGACCTCTTGAATGCCATTCAAGCGCTCTCCCAACTGAGCTACGACCCCACAAACGAGACTGCCGACGCCCGTTGGGGGGCGAAGGAAACGGTATTATAGCCGTGTGCGGGGCCGGATTCAAGTGGCTGGCGCATCCAGGGCAATCGCATTAAAATCCGACCGTCATATCGCTGCCAAGATTTCGAGCAGATAGTCGTTACTCCATGCGGCCATCATTCTTTTTGCCTTTACGCCTTCCTTCCTTGATTTGTTTGCCCTTATT
>CAIXUF010000586.1 GCA_903922535.1 Candidatus Hydrogenedentota bacterium | reverse complement strand
GGTTGCGGACAGGTCGCCTCCCAATGCCATGCATAGGAGGTGTTCTTCATGTCCGTGGGCCACTGCGCCCTGCGCAGGGTGAAGAAGTTCTTGAGTTCATCACTTGCCAGGGCGGGATCGCAAATCAGAAGGGGTTTTCCCTCCCAGTAGAACCACAGTTCCGGGAAGAGTCCGGGCTTGTAAAGGTCATCATAGAGTTGCTGGGCGGTGCTCGCGGCCGCGGTGTTCACCATGAACGCGATTTGCGGGGTCTGTCCGCCGTCTTTGCGCACCTGGGCGAAGACCCCGCACAGGGCCATATACACCTTCCGGTAGCTGAGTCCGTTGGTCGTGTCGAATATGAGGGTGTCCACCCCGGCATCGGCCAACAGGCGTGCATGCCGGCGAAGCACCCAGGGGTCCGTGGACTGGTAATAACCAAAGAGCGGTTCTCCCCAGAAATGCATCGCGCCTTCGGGGCCCCAGAGCGGGGAATTGGGCTTCTCCAGGGCGTTTGGATCGGCGGCGAGAATCCTGGATATGTCATAAGGGCCGTTTTCCACCGGGGGAGACTGCCCCAACCAGAGAAAATAGAAGATGCCGACGAAGCGGTCTGTTCTGGGCGGCCCCACTTCATCAGAGAGCGGAAGGGACCGACCCAGCCCGTCCACGGCCGGCCAGGGAACGCCCGGGCATTGCTGGGCCGGGGCATGGGCGCTGACAAAGATGCAAAATATCGAGAGAAGAATGTCCCCGAGCATTGGAGCGCCACCGATTAGGCTTTTGTGAGGCATGGAAAGCACCCCGGATATGAGAGCACGAACCGGGGCAATGATACCAGTTCACCGGGAATGGGAAAAGCGGCGCACCCGCCGCGGTCTTCTGTTGAGCCCACGCCTGAACGCGCATGTTTTGCGGCCAATCCGGCGGCTTGGTACCATGGGACGCATGAGCATCAACACGATCCGGTTCACGCGCGGGTCCGAGAATATGGGATTCGTTCATTGTCTGGTTGCGGGCCTTTGCGTTGTCATGGGGGCCACAGCCCAGGACAATTCCGCGGGCCGGGCCGTGTCGGAGAGCAGGGATTTCGGACGAAAGGCCGCAACGGATCTTCTGCCCGGCCAGGAAGCCGTGCTGCGCTCCATTGCCAGGGGGGAATCGCGGCCCTGGATTAAAATGACGCATGAGCAGGCCGTGGCCGTTCACCAGAAAGCTGAAATGTTTCTGGAGAACTACGTTTCGGACCATCTGCCCCAGGGCATGAATGCAGACATCATTTACACGGACCGGCAACGGAACTCCATCGTCATGTATGAGGGGCTGGGCGACGGCGCCATCTGGACTGGGCACTATCTCGCCGCGCTGGCGCTGAAATACAGCGTGGAGCAGGATGCAACAACGCTGGGCCGCATTTATGCGGTGTTCGACGTGTTTGAACGGTTGTGCCGGATGACGGAGCGCCCCGGATTTCTGCCAAGGTATGCGGGACCGGCCGATGACCCGGCGTACGCCGAGTATTACCGCCGCTATGGGAACTGGGACGACCCCGCGCCGCCTCCCCTCGGAAAACAGGCCTTCCGTGGGACGGGGGAATTCAGCGGGTATGTCTGGCTCTCAAACAGCACAAGAGACAGCTATGACGGTTTCCTTTTTGGCATGGCCTTTGTGAAGGCGTTTGTCCGGGATGCGCGGGCGCAGGAGAAGCTGGAGACCATTGCGGAACTGGCTTTGTCCCGGCTTCGTGACGACAAGTTCTGGATCATTGACGGCAAGGGGCACGTGAAGAATCCCGTCCCCGTTTTTACCTGCGCATGGACGGGGTTTATGCTGACGATGGACCCGTTTATTGGACTCCTGCCGGAACGCAACGGGCTTCTCTCCTGCTATGCCCCGTCGGCCACCCGCAGCACCTACGCCGAAACCTACCGCAAGACGCTGCCCCTGTGCATTCCTGTCGAAGGAAACATGACCAGCAGATGGGAAACACGCTACAGCAGCAACAATCTCACGTTCA
This sequence comes from Candidatus Hydrogenedentota bacterium, assembly GCA_903922535.1. The sequence continues at coordinate 4,264 of CAIXUF010000586.1, read as the reverse complement.
TTCTCTGCGCGGCTGCGGCCGTTATTGAGGAAGCGCCCCGTGAGAAGGCGCTCTGGCAGGGCATGGTGCGCCAAATGTATAAGGGATACGCGCACGATCATCTCAACGCCCATTTTGCCGCCATTTACATGCTTGCGTTGGGCGACCCCAAGGACAATGACGCCCGTGCGGTGCTTCAGGGGCAGATGATTGATTTTCCCCGGGACAAATGGAGGCGGCACATTGACCGCACGGGGGATGCGGACATTACCTGGCACAACGACACCCAGTCCGAATATGCGCTGCTGGCCCACGAGCGCATTCCCGAGGATTTTCTTTGGCAACGCACTCCCTGTGGCTGTGTCGGGGGATGGGACATGCCCTATGAATATCCCGGGATTGACATGTTCCTGCCCTACTGGATGGGCCGTGCGATTGGCGCCATTCCCGGCCCGTAGGGCAGCGTGTTTCAGAACAGTCCTGCTGCTCGCGCGGATGTCATCCTTTGAGTTTCTTGGCAATCGCGGTCACATGGGCTCCCTGAAAACGCGCGATGGCCAGTTCATTCTCCGACGGATTGCGGGAACCGTCCGCGCCGGCCAGTGTGGTTGCACCGTAGGGGGTGCCGCCCGTGATCTCGGACATGTTCGTGAGGCGCGGTTCAGAGTAGGGCACGCCGACGATGATCATGCCGTGATGCAGCAGCGTCGTGTGGAAGCCGGTGATGGTGGTTTCCTGGCCGCCGTGCTGGGTGCCGGTGCTGCAAAACACGCTGCCCACCTTGCCCACCAGGGCGCCTTTCATCCACAGGCCGCCGGTCTGGTCGAGGAAATTGCGCATTTGGGCGGCCATATTGCCGAAGCGGGTGGGCGTGCCGAAAATGACGGCGTCGGCCTCGGCCAGCATGGCGGGTTCCGCCACGGGGATGTGGGCAAAGGCCGCCCGTGCGGCCAGCGCGCCGGTCCGTTCAAGGGCGGCGTCGGGCACCAGTTCCGCCACCTGGACCAGCTTCACATCCACATCCGCGACGCTGCGCGCGCCCTCAGCCTCGGCTTCGGCCATTTTGTAAATGTGGCCGTATGTGCTGTAGAACACCACCAATACATTTGTTGCCATGGTTGCCTATCCTCCACGGTTTGAGACAAGAAAACAGAACTCTTTTCACAATACCACGTTTGAAACAGATGACTGGCGCGGTTGATTCCGCAGAAGAGTCAAATCTGATCTCTTGCGGGGGCGAATGAACGCAGAGACGCCAAGGACGCAGAGGAACGCAGAGCAGAACGATGAGGGAATTTGAAGTTTTGATGTCGGCGTGGTACGGATTAATCCAGGGGCGTCGCCCGCCCATCCGTCACGGAACGGAAAGGCCGGTTGCCCATTGGGCCGCACGCAGGTAGAGCGCGCGCGTCCCTTCGGAGCGCAGGGCGTTTACGTCGTGGCCCAGGGTGCATTGGAAGGCCCTGCCCTTTCCAGGTTCCAGGACGAAGCCCATGGGATAGGGCTTCTTGTCGCCTTTGGAGACGGCTGTGCAAAGCACGTGGACGGGCGTTGGACCATCCAGACGGGTGTACAGTTCGTCAGCGGTGGGGAAGTCCTTGAGGCCCTTCGTGATGGCATGGTCGTGGTCCACAATGGACAGGTCAAAGGGGCTGTAGGGGGCGTGCGCCCTGAACTTGGGGTTCCAGACGTGGCCGGAATACGGGACGAAATCGTTCCATTCCTGGAAGGCACCGCAGCCGAAATGGGTGATGACCACTCCCCCGCCGTTGTTCAAATAGTCGAGGAGGCCGTTCAATACGGGCTCAGCCAAAGCCGGAGTCGGACTATGACATTCTGGTTTTGACGGACAAACCGTTGTCCAAGAACGAACAATGCGGCACAGAACGCGCAGTTCTTGACTTGGAACTGGCCCACGACGCCATCCTGTCAACGGTTTATCACTCCCGGGCAGAGTGGCACTTGCGCGCTGCCCTGCCTTTCCACGATGAAGTTGAGAAGTGCGGTGTTTTGCTGTGAATTTCGAGACAGTCACAACTGTGCGCCATCGCAATCCCCGCCATTGAACATTCCTGGCACTTGTGACAGAATATGCGCATGAACAAACACCCCCGTGCTTCCTTCTGTGTGCCGGCTGCCGCATTTCTGGCCGCCGTGCTGTTGTTGTGCTCATCCATCGCGGTGGCGGCCCCCCGCAGTGTTGTGGTGCGGGCGCCGGCTGCGACGGAGACCTATTATCCCGGGGATCCCGAGACGCTGTTGAAAACCGTGCAGGGTTTGTTCTCAGCGGCGGACGCGCCGGATGTTCCGGAGGCGATGGTGGGCTGCATTGCCTCCCCCGCGCCGTACGGGCTGGCGGGTTCGGTGACGGCCGAGGCGTTCAAGAACATCAAGCCCGGCCAGTATGACCGGGTCATCATCCTTTCCGCCGCGCACATGGCGGACATAGAGAACTGTTCCGTCGAGGCGGTTGACGCATTTGCAACGCCCCTGGGGCCGGTGGCGCTCGACGAGGAGGCCATGCGCCAGATTCTGTTCTCCCCCTTGTTCACGGCGCGGTCGCTCTACTACAGGCCGAAGGCCCAGCGGCCGCAGGTTCATGAATACGAGTACGGTGTGGAGACGCTGCTGCCCTATCTCCAGGAGCGTCTGCACGAGTTCAAGGTGGTGCCGATCCTTGTCGGCCGCCTGACCGACGCGGGCGGCAAGTTCAATCCTGCGGCCGTGGATGCCATCGCCCGTGTGCTGCGCCCAATTGTCACCGAGCGCACGCTGGTCGTGGCGAGCAGCAGCTTCACGCACTTTGGGAACGACTTCAGCAACCGGCCGTTCAATGACAACATCATTCCCAACATTGAGCATCTTGACCGGGAGGCCTTTGACTGCGTGATGGCGATGGACGTGAAATGTTTCACCAGGTATCTGGACGCGACGAAGAACGTCATCGACGGACGGCATCCCATTGAGATTCTCATGAAGCTGATGCCGCCGCAGACGCGCGCGCGGCTGCTGGCCTATGAGGTGTCGGCCACAAAGACGGGCGATCAGAACCGCTCGGTGAGTTACGCGGCCTTCACCTTCCATGATCCGAACCGTCCCGCGCTGGCGGCACGCCCCGAAAAGGTCCGTCCGCTGCCCATGCACCCCGTGGGCACGGCGCAGGGGACGGAGCCAACCCCCTCTGAAAAACAGCCGGGCACTTCTGCGGATCTCCAGACCAAGCCCGCGGAGGGCGCGGACAGCGCTGCAAACGGCATCGCCAAGAGCGTGGGCAAGATGGCGGCGCCCAAGGCCAAGACCCCGGAGGAGAAAAAGAAACGCTATCCATGGAAAGACAACCACTGAACAGTTCCGAGTCCCCCGACCTGACGGCCGAGGAGCGCGGTCTCCTGTTGCGGATCGCGCGGCAGAGCCTCACGCATTTTTCCAAAACCAAGACAGCGCTGCCGCTGGACGGCTTCGATTTGTCCGAGCCCCTGCGCACGCCGCGGGGCGCCTTTGTCACCCTGCACCGCAAAGGGGAACTGAGGGGCTGCATTGGCTACATTCACGCGGCCGGCATGCTTGCCGAGACCGTCCGGGACAACGCGGTCAATGCCGGTTTCCGGGACCCGCGGTTCAATTCGGTGAATCATGCCGAAATTCCCGACCTGACCATAGAAATCTCGGCGTTGCGCGAGGGGGAACGCCCCGGGTCGCCCTTTGTCCGGGTGCATGAAATCAGCGAAGTGGTTGTTGGAAGGGACGGACTCTATTTGGAACACACGGGCGGCGTGACCAGCGGGATACTGTTGCCGCAGGTGCCGGGCGAATATGGGTGGGATATTGACGCCTTTCTGGATGCGCTTTGCCGCAAGGCGGGCGTGCCACGCGGTGCCTGGAAGCGCCCTGATTTCCGACTGTCCCGGTTCAGCGCGGAGGTGTTCGGCGAGACCGATGCGCAACTGTCCGAGAGCCTGGCGTAACGGCGGTTTGCTTCAGTGCGTTCGCAATGACGGTGGGTATGGGGGCTTGGACCGGCCTCTCCTAGAAGTGCTTTACCATCAGCACGGCGTTCTCGTTGGTGCGCTGGTAATAGCCGATCCGCTTCCCCTCCACCTCAAAACCCAGCCGGTCGTAGAGGGCACGCGCGGGAAGATTGGCCTCGCGCACTTCGAGGCGGGCGAGCACGGCCCCGAGTTCGAAGGCGCGGGCGAGCATGTGCTCGGTGATGGCGCGTCCATAGCCCCTGTTGCGGTACTTTTCGGCCACCGTAACCCGGGTGATGTGGGCCTCGTCGAGCACG
>CAIXUF010000585.1 GCA_903922535.1 Candidatus Hydrogenedentota bacterium | reverse complement strand
TGTGCTCGACGCCTACGCGTTCTTCATCAAGCGGCACAACGACAAGGAAATCGACCAGGCAAACGCGCAGTACGGCGCGCTGACGCCGATCACCCCCGACATGCGCGCCAAGATTGGCGATCTCCTGCTGGAGGCGGGCTTCCAGGATCGCGCCATCAAAGAGTACGAGACCGTTATCGCCGCCGCGCCCGACCGCCGCGACGTGGTGCAGAAAGTGTCCGATTTCTACGTGGCCAAGGGCGACGCCGCCCTCAAGGAAAACAAGCTGGAAGAGGCGCGGGCCGCCTTCGAGAAGGCCACCAAGGCCAATCCGCTGCACGACAGCGCCGAGGGCAAACGCCTCCAGGCGGACAATCTCATTCAGGAGCGCGACACGCGGCTGGCCGCGCAGCAGGCCGCCATTCAGCGCGCCAACGACATGCGCGACCTTGCCGAGCAGGAGGCCCAGAAGAACCGCTACGCCGAGGCCATTTCCCTGCTGCAGCAGGCCCAGGCCGCCTACGGCGAGATCACCGAGGAATTCCCCAACGAGTTGCAGCAGCGCACCCGCGGCCAGCGCGACGTGCAGGCCAGGATGACCCAACTCAAGGAATCCCTCACCGCCAACGCATCCGCATACAGCGGCAGCGGCACCGCCACCGATCCGCGAGAACTGGTCGCCGCAGGCAACAAGGGTTTGGAACAGGACGCCCTCAAGCTGATCCTCAAGAACCAGCTCAAATCAGAAATGGACACGCTCAGCCAGCGCCTCCAGTCCGGTTTTGCCCTGCCCTGAACCAAGGATCATGATCCGGTTTAGTGTGGCGGCCATGCCGCCGCTTTCCTTGCGAAAGCCACGCTTTCGCAAGGGTGCGACGGAGCATGGTTCCGGCGAAGAAAAGCGGCGGCATGGCCGCGCGCACTCAAGAAAAGCTCCAGCCAACGGTCTTTACTGGACCACCCATGTGCCGCGGCGTGTCGGTTCCTTCACCGCATCGCGCAACAATGCCAAGAAGTCGGCGCGGGGGAGTGTCACCCCGCCGAGCTGTTCCAGGTGCGGATTGGGCAATTGTGCGTCGACCAGGCGAAAAGCCCAGGCACGGCAGCACTCGACCAGCGCGGCAAAAGCGACCTTGGACGCATCGGTGCGGCGGTGAAACATGGACTCCCCGAAGAAGCACGCGCCAATGCTCACACCATACAGCCCGCCCGCCAGCGCATCCCCCTCCCAGCACTCCACTGAATGCGCATAACCCTCGCGATGCAGTTCGACATAGGCGTCAACCATTTGCGGAAGGATCCACGTGCCCGCCTCGTGGCTGCGGGGTGTTTCCGCGCAGGCGCGGATGACCTGCTCAAACGCCGTGTCGGCCGTCACCCGATACCGGCCTGAACGAATCGTTCTGGCGAGCCGCCGCGACGGTTGCCACTGTTCCGGAAAAAAAACCATGCGCGGATCAGGAGACCACCACAGGATTGGATCGCCCTCATCGTACCAGGGAAAAATGCCGTGCTGGTAGGCCAGCAGCAGCCGCCGGACAGACAGATCCCCGCCGACTGCCAACAGGCCGTCCTCCGCCAGTTCCGGCGGAGGGAAAGCCAGTCTTTTGGTCAGTCTGTAGATGGGCATAGGCTGTTCAATCCAAGAAGTGAAGGCGTGGTACACGCGCGGGTCATGGGCCCGATGGACGGTATGGACGGCATGGACGATATGGACGATATGGACGATATGGACGGTATGGACGGTATGGACGGTATGGACGGTATGGACGGTATGGACGGCACGAACGGTATGGACTTTGTCCTTCGAGCATCTGTCTGGTTACGTCCATTTGGTCCATCAAGTCCATATCGTCCATAGTGTCCATAGTGTCCATGGCACAGAAACACCCACCCAGACTACCCTACCAGTTCCAAACCGATTTCGTTGTTCAAATAGAAGCCTTGCTCCGTCGGCCGAACCGCCAAACCAACCTCCTCAATCAGCCCGCGATCCGCAAGCCTGGCCAGTGCCGCACCAAAGTCCTTGTCCAGTGTTCGCGCGAATCGCTTTTCATAGTATGCCCGTTCCAGCCCCGCCTTGAGACGCAGATGCTGAATGACCGTCTCCAAGCGCATCTCCGCATCGGTCAATTGCAGCGATTCTTCCTTCCCGCCGGGATTCTCCAGATATGCGTCTGTGGATATCCCGTTGCGGGCGCGCACGCCCTTCAGAAAGGAATAGGCCCCTGTGCCGAATCCGGCATATTCCTCATTGTGCCAGTAAACGAGATTATGCCGGGATTGCCTTCCCGGAAGGGCAAAATTGGAAATCTCGTAGTGGCCCCATTCGGACAGTTCTGCTTCCGCCGCGCGGTACAGCTCCAGCGCGGCATCCTCCTCCATGGCCTCGCCCGCACGGGGTCCAAAGGGCGTGTCCGGTTCGTAGGTGAGTCCGTAGGCGGCCACATGGGGTGGGCCGAGCGTGGCCGTCCGGGCCAGCGTGGCCGTCCACGCCTCCACGGGAGGGGCACCGAAGATGAGGTCCATGTTCCAGTTGTCGAAAACGTTGCCGACCATGCCGACGGCCCGGAGGGCCGTGTCCGTGTCATGGCGCCGGCCCAGGTACCGCAACACCCGGTCGTCGAGACTCTGCACACCCAGACTGACCCGGTTGATCCCCAGCGCCCGCCATTGTCCCGGCAGTTCCGGACGCAGGTCGTCTGGATTGGCTTCAAGCGTGATTTCCGCGTCGGTGTCCAGGCGAAACCGTCCATGCAGCGCCGCGAAAATGCGCGCCAATTGGCGCGCTGACAGCAGGGAAGGGGTGCCACCGCCGAAGAACACACTGCCGACTTCCTTGTCGCCTTCATGGGCCTGAATCTCGCTGACCAGCGCGTCCACATAGGCATCAGGCGGACAGCCCGAAACGGCCTCGCTCACAAAATCGCAGTAGGGACACCTGGTGCGGCAGAACGGGACGTGGATGTACACGCCAAGCATGTCAGGCTTTCGTGGTCGGCCGGCTCATGCCCGGCCTGGCGGCCACCAGCGCCAGGTGACGCGCCCAATGACGCCGTTGCGCGGTATCCAGCCCAGTTCCCGGCTGTCGGTCGAGGCTTCCCCGTCAGGCTCGGCCTCGGCCAGAATAAAGAAGGCGTTCTCCGGCACGGTCACCTGATCGCGCGCCCGGCCCCGGCCGTACGGCGCGCTGGAGGGAGCGTCGCCCAGCGGCAGGTTCGCGAGCACGGGGGGGAGGTCGTCGCGTTTGTCATTGACAAAGAGCTGGCCCGTCTCCACCTTGACGCGCTCGCCGGGCAGACCCGCCACGCGGCCGATGAACATGGCCTCCTGATCGGGCGCATCGGGCAGTGTTTTCGCGCACAGCACCAGGTCGCCGCGCTGCGGCTCGCGCCACCGCGCGATCCACCGGCGCGTGAAGGGGACGCGCAGGCCCATCGACACGAAAGAGACCGCATAGTGTCCGCCGCCGCGCCGGGCGGAACCCACGGTGCGTCCGATGAAGAGGCGCAGCACCAGGAGCACCCCGATCAGACCGAGGGTGGCACGCCACCACAGGGTTGCTGAGAAGCCTGTAAAGTCACGCCAGTTCGTGGGCGGCCACCAGACGCTGGCCACACGGCCCACGAAGTTCTCGTTGGGCACCCAGCCAAAGAAACGGCCGTCGCGGCTGGAAAAGCTGTTGTCGCCCATCATCAGGTAATGCCCCGGCGGCACCAGGGAGTATTCGTCCCGCTCGCTCACGCCGTAGATTCCGTCCTGGGAATACACGCCCGGCTGCTTGTTCTTCGGTTCCTCTTTCCATCCCATCAACCCATAGAGGGCAGACTTGACCATGCGTCCCGGGTTGCCGGGCGGCGGCGCAAAGTCGGGTATTTCAAGGGCGGTCCCGTTGCAGTAAATCTTACCGTCGGGACCAACGTGGATGCGTTCCCCCGGCAGGCCCACAATCCGCTTCACCAGTGTCGGGTACAGTGCGTCCTTCTCCGGTGTCTTGAAAACGACGATATCCCAGCGCTTGGGGTCCTGCCCGTGATACAGCCGTTTGTTCATGAACGGCACACGGATGCCGTACACCCACTTGTTCACGAACACCCGGTCGCCCTGGCCGAATCCGGGATCGCCGTGCAGGACGTTCTCCATGGAGCCCGAAGGAATGCGGTAGGGTTCCGCAATGGCCCAGCGGATGGCCAGCGCCAGCGCCAGCGCAATCAGGCCGCTGCGCGACCACTCATACAACTGCGAGCGGCCCATTCCGGCGGTCAGCCATGCCACCGCCCCGGCAATCGTCACGCACAGACCGATATACCACAGCCAGTCCAGTGTTCCCGGACGTGCCGTGCTGCTGCGCTGCATGACATACAGGCCCAGCACGGCGGCGAACGGCCCTATATAGCCCATATAGCGCGGCACCATTGCGGGCTCTTCAGGCGCTGCCAATGCCGTCTTTTTGTCTTCGGACTTCTTCTTCATGCGTGATACCAGTTCCTCTCGTTCTCAAACAGCACTTCAATCTTTTGTGGCATGGGCATCCTGCCCATGTTCCGGGCCGGTGCATGGCCCCGGCGAAGAAAAGCGGCGGCATGGCCGCGCGCACTTAAAACAAAATGCCTGTTTCCTCATCTGAATGGCGGTCACTCCGCCGAGGGCGGGTCCGTTACCACATCGTCATAGTCAAACGGCGGAACGCCTATGATAAGCGACTCCAAATCGCCGACCGACTGGTGCATGTGGCCGGGCCGTATCCACACGCAGTCGCCCGGACGCACCGGCACCTCCTCGCCGTCGATGATGATCACACCCTCACCGTTGAGAATGTAATAGTACTCGTCCGTGTGCCGGTGCCAGTGGGGCTGGGCGTGGTCGGTGCGCAGCCGCGTGACACTGGCGGGGGCGCCGTCCTCTTTCTTGAGAATCCGCTGCCGGAACCCGCAGATGCTCCGTTCCCGGCCCTGCTCCTCGACATTCACTTTGATGTATGCGCGCTGGTCGTCCATGATCGCGCCCTCCTAGTTTGCTCCAGCCTAACACAGCCCTGTCGGCCGCGCCAATTTCATTGCCCGGTTGTCCGCCCCTTTTGTCCCGCCGCACGCCTGCGCAAACGGGAACTGATGTCAAGGCCGAGGAGCGCCGCCATCGGGCCGCACATCAGCAGCCAACCCTGCCAGGTGCGCGTGAAGCCCGTAAAATCGCGCCGGTGGCCGAGGGGCCACCAGACGCCCGCGGCGCGCCCGAGAAGGTTTTCCTTGGGCAGCCAGCCGGTAACGCGCCCGTCCAGGCTCTGGCCGCTGTTGTCGCCCAGACCGAGATAATGGCCTTCAGGCACCACCGAGTATTCCTTTTCAGGCCGGATGCCGTAGACCAGTTCCTGGTCCTGCCCCTGCATGCTGAGTTCAACAAGCTGCTGGACCGTCCCCAGCACCGCGCGGCTCACGTCTTTCACAAGCTCCTGCACCTCCTCGTCCGAAAGGATGTCGATGTCGAGACCCTTCACCCGGTCATGAAGGCGGTTCATTTCCGCATAGAGCGCTTTGGTCGAGGGGTGTTCGGCGTTGAGCACGTCCAGGGGGCGGTTCTCCCTGGCCATGCGCAGGAAATAGCTGCGCACCTGCATCGGCGTGAGCGTAAACGCGGTGGTGTAGTGCAGCACCTTGCGCAGCGCTGCCGGCGGCTCTTCCTTCTTGCCGTTGATATAGACGGCACCGTCCTGAAGGTGGACCGTTTCACCGGGCAGGCCCACGACGCGCTTGATAAGCACCGGATGCTTCGACTTGGGGTCCGTCGACTTGAACACCACGATGTCCCAGCGCTTGGGCATTTCACCCTCCCATAGCCGGATTTTGGTGAAGGGAATGCGCGGGCCGAAAAGCCATTTGTTCACAATGACCCGGTCACCCCGGAAGAAGCGCGGGTCGCCGATCAGCGTGGGTTCCATGGAACCGGTCGGGATGGTGTACTGGTCGACGAAGCAGCCCTTGACGAGCAGCACCGTGCCGACGAGAACAACCCAGGAGAACAGATTGCGCCATGTCCAGGGTCCGGTGAACGACTGTATCGCCTGCGCCCATGCGGTCGGGGCGTTGTCGGGATCAGGGTAACCGGGGATGGACTCCCTGGGCGTGGCAGGCGGGACGCCTGCGGTACCGGGGGACGTGGCAGGCGGGACGCCTGCGGTACGGAGGGGGATGGGCTCCATGTCGTGGGGGGCGTCCACGGGTTACATCCCGTCTTCCTCGGTCACGCGCAGCAGCGCCATGAACGCCTCCTGGGGCACCTCCACGGTGCCGATCTGCTTCATGCGCTTCTTGCCGGCC
>CAIXUF010000584.1 GCA_903922535.1 Candidatus Hydrogenedentota bacterium | reverse complement strand
AGGAACTCACCCAGAGCCTCATCCGACTCGTTGACGAGAACGGCATGGACTGGATGTACCAGAACTGCTCGGCCACGGCGCAGCGCGGCGCGCTCGACTGGAAGCCGAAGTTCAAGAAGGCCACCCTGCCGGTATTCAAGGAGCTGTACCGCCGGGTGAAGAGCGGCGAGGAGTGCAAGCGCGTGCTGAGCAGCACGGGCAAGGCGGATTACCGCGAGCGCCTCACGAAGGAACTGGACGCCATCAAGAACTCCGAAATGTGGAAAGCCGGCGCGGCCTCGCGCGCGCTGCGCCCCAAGACGGCCCCCGCCAAGCTGGTCAAATCCAGCGTGGGCACCGGCGGCCGCCAGGGCAATTAAGGAAGTGTGAAGGCTGAAGTGTGAAGGCTGAAGCAAAGAAGAACAAGGCCCGGCAACGGATATTGGTTTCGCTGTGGTGAAACGGGTTGCCGGACACATGGCAAAAGAATCGCCGAATTGATGAACGAATTTGCCAGATAACAGCCCGGCGCCGGACGGTGGAAACATGCCGTCCGGCGCCGTGTTGCCAATGCCTTCCTGAATATGCGATGCTCTTTGTGCGCCGGCGGCCCATGGCCGCGGCGCCGGTGGCAAACGGGTGGGCGGCGAACGGCACCCGTAAGACTGAACAGGCAGGCGAACGAGTTGGGCGGGAAATCCCGCCAAGGGAAGATGCCTTGAGCAAGGCGGCGCCCATCACATTCATGGGCCCGGCGGACGGGCTGAACTGCGCTTTCAAGTGGAGCGGGCGCTGCCTTCACGCGCACCTGATCAGTGATGTCGGCCGCAAACGCCAAAACAACGAAGACTCCTGCCTGCTGTGCGCCCCGGAGGATGCCAGGCATTTTGAGCGGCGCGGTGTGCTGTTTGCCGTGGCCGACGGCATGGGCGGCGCGAGCGCCGGCGAACGCGCGAGCCGCCTGGCCCTTGAGACCATTGCGGAGCAGTATTACGACGAGACGTACAAGGGACTGGCGCCCGCCGCCCTGAGCGAGTCCATCATGGCGGCAAACAGCGCCGTGTACTATGAGTCGGAAAGCTCCGCGGATTACGCCGGCATGGGCACCACCGCCTCGGTTCTGGCGGTCATGGGCAACTGGGCCTATATCGCGCAGGTGGGCGACAGCCGGATTTACCTTTTCCGCGAGGGGCTGGGCGTCAAACAGCTCACGAACGATCATTCCCTCGTCGCCGAGCAGATGCGCAACGGGCTCATCAACGCCGAGGAGGCGCGCACCCACCTGCTGAAGAACCTCATCACCCGGGCGGTGGGCATCAGGAGCGCGGTCGATGTTGATTTGTTCGCCCTTGATCTGCGTTTTGGCGACACACTGCTGCTCTGTTCCGACGGGTTGAGCAACATGGTGACCGACGAGGAAATCATGGACGCACTGGCGATGAAGGATCTGGGCGAGGCGTCGGACAAGCTTGTCGCGCTGGCGCTGGAGGCCGGGGGCAGCGACAATGTCACGGCGATTGTCCTGCGCGTGACGGGCATCCTCCCGCTCACCCACTACCAGCAGGGCGCGCACAAAGTATCCCTCGGTCCGGAGGGCTTTCTGACCCGCCTCAAGAAGAAGATCTTCTCCTGACAAAAACGAAAGCGGCCACGGCGCGGAGACATGCCCGCACCGTGGCCGCTTTTTTTGTTTCCTCAGCCTTCGCGGATCTCGCGCTTCTCGGCATCAAAAATCATGCGCTTGCCGGTGTCGCAGGCGCGCACACCCATGAGGCACGCCACGGCGTGCTGGTATCCCGCGTCGATGGACGCGTTGGGCGTCTTGCGCGTGCGGATGCACTGGACCCAGTCAAGCATGTGATCGGGCATGGGTATCTCCTCGATCATCTTCTTGTCCTTGACACGCCCGTCGGGCTTGCCCGCGCCCTCGGCCGTGATGAAGGGGTGCTCCCATTCCAGCAGGTCCATGGTGGCCTGCTCGCCGAAGATTTTGAAGGTGCTGCCGTTGCCGTTGCCAAAATAGGTCGAGTAGGTGACCAGGAAGCCCTCGGGGTAGGTCCACAGGCACTGCGTCTGGTCCTGGACATCGAAATTGTGCTCGTCCTTCCAGGTGAAGGTGCCGCCCAGCGACACGGCGTTGAGCGGGAAGCTTGCCCCGGTGATGTAATGGACCAGGTCAATATAGTGGCTGCCAAACTGGGGAATGAGCCCGTTGCAGAAACTGCGGTATCCGTACCAGCCGGAGTAGCGGTCGGAGGAGAAGGGCTCGTCGGGCGACGTTCCGAGAAATTCCTTCCAGTCCACATCCGCCGCCTTGGCGTCCTTGAGGCGGCTGTACCAGAAGGGGCGGGTGCCGTTGCGCTGCTGCTCGACACGGCCGACCTTTCCGAGCACGCCGGTCTTGTACAGTTCGCGCGCGCCGGTCATGCTCGGCATGCTGCGGAGCTGCGTGCCGACCTGCACCACAATGCCGTTTGCCTTGACCGCGTCGACGGTAGAATTCAGTGTCTCCATGCTGTTGGCCAGCGGCTTCTCGCAGTACGCGTCCTTCTTGGCCTCCGCCGCGGCGGTGAGGCAGGCGGTGTGATGGTGGTCGGGCGCGGCGATCATGACCGCATCCACGTTTTTGTCGGCGATCAGTTCGCGGAAGCTGGTGTACTGCTTCGCCTCCTCCCCGTACCAGTCCTTGGTCATCTTGGCGGCTTCCTCGCGGACCGGGGTCCACACGTCGCAAACCGCCGTGAATTGCGCGTTCTGCTCCTTGTCGTAGCGGTGCAGGCCGGGCATGTGCGCGCCGCGGCCGCGATCGCCGCAGCCGATCATGCCGACGCCGATGCGGTCGTTGGCCCCCAGAACGCGGGCGTAGCTTGCCGCGCTCATGGACATGGCGGTGGCGGCGCCGGCCACGGTGGCGGCGCGCAGAAATTCACGACGGGTACTTTCATTCGGCATGGCAGGATCCTCCTGGTTGTTGGCT
>CAIXUF010000583.1 GCA_903922535.1 Candidatus Hydrogenedentota bacterium | reverse complement strand
GTCGCGCACGGTGTCCACCTGTTTCATGACCCGCTCCCATTTCTCGTCCTTCTCGCGGGTGAACAGGGACATCTGGTGCTGGTTCCAGGAAAGGCTGGACAGATTGACGCCGATCAGGCGGACCCGGGCGCGGCGTTCTTTAGCCTTTGGAACCAGTTCGCGCACGGCGGCGATGATGTGGGCGTCGACGGTGGTGGGTTCAGTAAGGGTTTGGGCGAAGGTGCAGGTTTCAAAATCGCCGTAGCGGACCTTGAGCGTGACGCGCCGCGTTTCCAGGCCCTCCTCGCGCAGGGTATAGGCGCAATGCTCCGCCAATTGCCCGACGATGGTTTCTATTTCGCGCCAGTCGGTGAGGTCGCGGGAAAAGGTGGTCTCGCGACTGATGGATTTGGGCGTGCGGTCAAGGCTCACCTCGTCGGAGCCGAAGCCCTGGGCCGTGTGCCGCAGGATCATGGCCATCTGGTGCCCGAAGACCGGTTCCAGCAGCGCCATGGAGGCCGTCACCAGTTGAGCGGCGGTCAGGATGCCCATGGCTTCCAGGGTTTCGCAGGTCTTGGGCCCCATGCCGGGCAGTTTGCGCAGGGGCAATGGGGCCAGGTAAGCCTCTTCCCCGCCCAGCGGTATGATCAGCAGGCCGTCGGGCTTGGCCTCGTTTGCGGCCACTTTTGAGAGCAGTTTGTTGGAAGCCACGGCCACGGTGCAGGGCAGGCCCGTTTCGGCGCGAATGTCCGTCTTGATTTTGCGGGCGATGGCCTCGTCGCCGCCGAAGAGCTTGAGCGAGCCGGTGATGTCGATGTAGGCCTCGTCGATCGAGGCCATCTGCACGAGCGGCGCAACGCGCTCAAGTATTTCATGGATATGCCGCGACACTTCGCCGTAGAGCCCGTGGCTGCCCCGAAGAAAGACAGCCTGGGGACAGAGCCTGCGGGCCTGCACGATGGGCATGGCGGAGCGCACGCCGAAATGGCGCGCCTCGTAGGACGCGCTGGAAACCACGCCGCGCGTGCCCTCCGGATCGCCGCCGACGATGACCGGCTTGCCGCGCAGGGACGGGTTGCGCACCACCTCGACGGACGCGAAGAACGCGTCCATGTCAATGTGCAGTATGCGCTTTGGATCGCCCACGGTATTCTTTCCCGCGCCTACTCCAGCACCGCCGAGGGAATCTGCCAGCAGCGGACATTGAGCCGGTTGTGGGTGTAGCTTATGGCAATGCCTTCGCGGGTGCGGATAATGGCGGGATAGGAGTACTCGCTGTCTTGGTTTGGGTCATCCTCGAGATGGGCGATGGTGATCCAGGTCTCCCCGTCGTCCCTGGACACGGCCAGATCCAGCGGTGTGCGGGGCCCCCAGTTCTTGGCGACGGGGTTGTACACGAGGAAGAGCCGTCCGTCATCGTAGTGCAGCAGGTCTATGCCGCTGTCGTTGTTGGGCAGCGCGGTGACGTGTACCGGCCCCCAAGTTTGGCCAAAATCTTTCGAATCAGCGCGCCAGACATGGCCCCCGGCGGTGCGCAGCAGCGCATGAACACAGCCTTTGGGCGATTCCCAGAAGGTGGGCTGGATGGCGCCCGCGCCGGGCATCTTCGAGTTCTCCCGTTTGAAGTCCTCCGAGCGGGTCCAAGTGACGCCATGGTCCGTGGAACGATCCGCAAAGGGATTCCATCCCCCGAGTTCAGTGGACGCCGGGGCCAGCCATGAGCCGTCGGAGAGGATGATCGGCTTGTTCTTGACCGGACCGCGGCCACCCTGGTCGTCGAGGACCAGTTCCTTCGGATTGGACCAGGTGCGGCCGTTGTCCGTGGTGGTCATCCAGTAGGTCTGCCAGTACGGGATTTCGGGGCCAACCTTGAAGAAGAGATGGGTGGCACCCTCCGCGTCGGTGAACAGTACGGGATTCCAGTGGGCGCACTCCTGCGCGCGCGCGACACGGATGGGCGCGGACCAGGCACCGTTCACGAAACGGGACAGCCAGATGCTCACATCCGGGTCCTTTTCCGCCGTGCCGCCGAACCACGCCGCCAGCAGGGTGCCATCGATGGTTTGCGCCACGGTGGACGCGTGGCACTGGGCGAAGGGGCGGTCCTTGCCAAAGATCAAATCCACGCGGCCGCCGGAGGCCTTAACCTTGGTTTCAAAGTCCTTGGAGGAGAGCCGTTTTGAATTGTCCACCGCGCCTGTCTGCTCCGTTGCCGGGGTTTGGACCTGACCGTTTTCCTGCTTTGCTTTCGTGTCGTTTGTCACGGCTGTTGTCGCGGCGCAGCCGACCGTCGCCAAGAAGAGTGCCGCCGCCAAACTGATCATCATCGTCCCTCGCATCGTCTGTTCTCCCAATAGTGTTGTCATCGCGACACGCCTGCCGCCTTGCGGATGGCCTCGGCAAGCTGTTCCGGCTCCTGCGAACCGATGATCAGGCGTTTCTCTGAACCATGGACCAAGTAGACGCCGCGATCACCGCGGGCGTTCAGGAAAGTGCAGCGTTTCCCCTCGAAACGGCCCCATCGGATACCCCAGCCGCCCGCATCCCAGAGGGGGCGGTAGTATACCGGGCGTGTCTCTTGGATGTCATGAAGCGGAATGTGCCTGCGGTAGATTGGGAACCATCGGCCAAAGGACACCACAACCCCCCGGTCGGTGACCTCGGTGATCATGAACAGGATGTTCAAGGGGAACAGCATCAATGCCACCACGAACAGTTCCACCAGGATGACCGGGATGAATGCGGAAGGGTCCTTGGCCATTCGGGCGGCCACCAACGGCGCGATGAACGCCGCCAGGGCGACTGCGGCCGCCAACCAGTACACCCACGGGGCAAAGCGCTGTTCTTCCCTGAAACCCGGCATGCTCGGCATCTCCTCCTTGCGCGCGGCCGACTTCACCGCGCGGACCCAGTGAGCATAGCCCCGCAGTCGCGCACAGGGCAAATCGAAACGGCATGGTCCTGTCTGTGGTCAAAGGGGACCTTGGAGTCCGGTTGGCGGATATCGGGTGGGAGCGGGTTCTAAACAGTGTTGGCATTGCGAAAGAGAGGAACAATCATGGCCGGGACAGTTCCCTGTGAAACCTGCTGGCGGCAGATGAAACTTGAACCTTTTCCCAACCGGATTCACGGCTGGGTGTGGGGGCTGTTTCTGGCGGTCACCATGCTGATTCTTGGGTTGCAAACTGCATTCCAGGGACATAATGTGTGGTCAGGCTGGCGCGAGGGGTCGGAACTGCGCAAGCCCGTCTACGCCGAGACGGTGCACAGGGACGCCGTGTTCCGCACCCGGGCCAACACGTGGTCCAACCTGGCCTATGTCGCCGTGGGGCTGTATGCCATTGTGCTGGGCGCGCATGACGCGCGGCGGCGCGCCCGGACGAAGGGCGGTTACCTGGTGTCCACCCCGGCGATGAGCATCCTTTTCGGCGCGGCCTGCTGCTATCTGGGGTTTGGAAGCGGATTGTTTCACGCATCGCTCAGTCACCGGGGCCAGCAAATGGATGTGGCGGCGATGTATTCCCCGTTGGTGGCGCTTATCGCCCTGAATATCGGCAGGCTGTGGCCCGAAACCGGCGGGGAAAGAATGGCGCGGGCAACTTGGCCGGCGTTGTGCGTGCTGGCCGTGGCTGCGAGTGCGTTGCTGTTCATTTACAAGTGGTCCATGTCCTCCGGTGTGGTGCTGCCGGGGCTGATTCTGGCCGTCCTTGCCTTTGGGATATTGGACCGCATCCGGCTGCACACACGGATGGCGGCGCGCTGGCTGATCGTGGCAGGGGTTATGCTGGTGTTGGCGGCGCTGAGCCGACACTTGGACATACAGGGACAGTTCTTCCCCACCGGCGACGCATGGATGCAGGGGCACAGTTTCTGGCATCTGTTTACCAGTCTTGCACTGATCGCCACATATTTCTATTACCGTTCCGAGACGTATTGAGGGGCGATCCAATCGAGGCAGCGGACATGGGTCTGTTGTTGCGCCGCGCCTCAAATTGGCGCAAGTTGCCGGCACACCGCTCTATTCGGCCGGAAACAGAGATCGCCGCAAGGCTGCTTTCACAGGCCTTGCGGCGATTGTGCTTATCTGGTGGGTCGTGGGGGAGTCGAACCCTCGACCTTGTGATTAAGAGTCACCTGCTC
>CAIXUF010000582.1 GCA_903922535.1 Candidatus Hydrogenedentota bacterium | reverse complement strand
TATGGACGATATGGACGGGATGGACGAAATGGACTTTGGGCAACCGGTTTTCTCCGTCCGTCTTGTCCATTTCATCCATACAGTCCATGCAGTGCGGCACTTTCGTCTGCCGCGCTCAATCCCGTGGGAGGACGTTGCTTATGATATCACTTTGTGGTATCATCTCTTGTGTGAACAGCACCCAGACGAAGACCCTGGCACGCATCTTCGACGATCCGGCGCTGGACGGAGGTGCGGTCACTGTTGACCGCGTTGGGAGCCGTGATTACCGAGGGTCGCGGTTCACGTGTGCGCATCACGTTGAACAACCAGCACCTTATGCTGCACCGACCGCATCCGCAGCCCGAGTTGAAACCGTACATGGCGCGCGCAGTTCGGGAATTACTGCAGAACGCCGGAGTTGCCCCCAAATGAACTACAAAGACTACACCGCCAGAATTGAATTTGACGAGGCTTCCGAGACCTTCCACGGTCGAATCGAGGGCATACGGGATATCATCACTTTTGAGGGCGGTTCCGTCGCGGAACTCAAGAAAGCCTTTCACGACTCGGTGGACGATTATCTCGAATGGGCGACCGAGGAGGGTTTCACGCCCGAACGGCCCTATTCGGGGCGCCTGATGCTGCGCCTGCCGCCCGACCTGCACCGCCGCGCCGCCGCACTCGCCCAGAAACGCGGGGAAAGCCTAAACACCCTGGTCCGGGAATGTGTCGTCCGTGAGTTGGGCGCGACACTCTCCGCGCCCCGGCCCGCAGGGCGACGGCCCGCCGCTGGCTGAGAAGCTGGCCCACGCACCCATCGCCCACCCCATCGCTCCCATACCTCCCATACCTCCCATGATTCCCATCCTTCCCATCTTCTCCTTGCCGCGCCGAACCCGGCGCGACTACAATCCTTCCCATGACGGACAATCTCTTTGAACATGCCGCCGCCGACCGCATCCGCCGGGAAGCGCCTCTGGCAAGGCGCGTGGCCCCGCGCACGCTGGATGACATCGTCGGACAGGACCACATCCTCGGGCCGGGCAAGATCCTGCGCCGTGCCATTGAGGCCGACCGGGTCACCTCCCTGATTCTGTACGGCCCGCCCGGATCGGGCAAGACCGCCCTGGCCCGGCTCATCGCCATGCGAACCAGTTCGGTCTTCGCGCCGCTCAACGCCGTCACGGCGGGAGTGAAGGACCTGCGCGAACTCATTGCCGCCGCCCACGAGCGGCGCATCCATGACAACCGCAAGACCATCGTCTTTGTGGACGAAATCCACCGTTTCAACCGCGCCCAACAGGACGCGCTGCTGCCCGACGTGGAGAACGGCAAGATCACGCTCATCGGCGCAACCACGGAAAACCCCTTCTTCTCCGTAGTGGCGCCGCTGCTTTCGCGGTCGCAGATCTTCGAATTCCGCCGCCTGGACGACGCGGCCCTGATCACGCTTCTGGAGCGGTCACTGGCCCATCCGGAGCGCGGATTCCCCGATTTGGAGGTGATGGCCGACCCCGAGGCGCTGGAGCACATCGCCCGCTATGCCGAGGGCGACGCACGGCGCGCGCTGAATGCCCTTGAAATCGCGCTACTCACCACCCCGCCCGGGGAAGGCCGCATCCACATCACCTCCGACGTGGCCGCCGAGTCGATCCAGCGCAAGATGCTCCACTATGACGGCGCGGGCGACGAACATTACGACGCCGCCTCGGCCTTCATCAAGAGCATGCGCGGCAGCAACCCCGATTCGGCCGTCTACTGGATGGCCCGCATGATCGAGTCGGGCGAGACGCCCCGGTTCATCGCCCGGCGCATCTGCATCCTCGCCTCGGAGGATGTGGGCAACGCCGACCCCATGGCCATCGTGGTGGCCAACGCCGCCGCCCAGGCCAGCGAATTCATCGGCATGCCCGAGGCGCGCATCATTCTCGCCCAGGCCGCCACCTATGTCGCCTCGGCACCCAAGAGCAACGCCGCCTATCTCGCCATCGACGCCGCACTGAAGGACGTGCGCGAAAAGAAGACTGTTGAGGTGCCGACCCACCTGCAGGACACCCACTACAAAGGCGCGAAGCGCCTGGGCCGGGGGGAAGAGTACCAGTACGCCCACGACTTCGAGGGCGGCTACGTGCCGCAGGCCTACGGCGTCCCCCGGGGCACCTACTATCACCCCTCAGACCGGGGCCACGAGGCGCGCATCCAGAAATACCTCGCGGAACTGGATCGCCGTGACGCCGAAATGAAGACCGGTAAAGAAGATGAGGAAGCACCATGAACAATTCCCCTGAAGCGCCCCCCTCCTCCCCTTCTCGTCCGGAGCAACTTCAGCCTTCAGCCTTCACCCTTCACCCTTCCATCCCCTCCCGGCGCAAGCCGTTCCTCTGGGGCTGCGCCACCGGCGTGCTGGGCACGATGCTCATGGCCTTTCTGCTGCTCATGGGTACCGTCGCGCTCACCTACGTCAAACCGGTCCAAGACTTCTGGGTGGCCAAGAAGAAGGCGCAGCTCAAGACCGTCGCCCCCGGTTCCGGACTCACCGGGGACTATTCCCTGAAACTGGAACAGGTTGGGGGTGCCCCATTGGCCCTGGAAAGCCTCAAGGGCAAGCCGGTCTTCCTCCATTTCTGGAGTCCCACCTGCTTTAACTGTCTGCCCGAACTGGCCGGGCTCAATAAACTGCACAAATCCCTGGCCGGGTCTGATGTCGCTTTTGTCGCCGTGGCCATCGCCGGATTTGACGAACTCGCCAGGGTGGCACAGGAAAACAGCCTCAATTTCCCCCTCTATTGCTGCAAGAACGCCCTGCCTGAAATCTACCAGGGCGGCACCCCCGTCACCGTCATCCTCAGCCCCTCGGGCGACGTGGTGCTCAGGCACCACGGGTCCGCCAAGTGGGACTCCCCCGCCGTCACCGCGCTGCTAAAAGGACTTTCCGCCTTTTCACTCCAGTGATGTCAACGGAAGCCGGGTAAACAAAATCGATTCGTAGGGATGGAGATCCCGGCTTCATAAAAGACGGGCAATTCTCCCGTTCGCAATTCTCCCGTTCGCCAGGACGGTCAAGTCGGAATAGGCGCCGGGACCGGGGTGCAGCACCTTTTTAATGCTCCAAGTCTGCCCCTCGTCGAAACTGGCGCACGCGGTCATGTTGTCGCGCGCCGTGTCACTGGCGGGAAGGCGAAGAGGAGGAGGACGCTGTCGTTCCTGCCCGGTCAACGGAGCCGTCGGATGGCATCGCCCGTGCGGAACTTCACTGCCTGGACCATCAGGACGGTTTAGCCTCTTCTCTCAGAAACCCGTCCAAAAAGACCTCTGTGAGCTTGTTAAAGCGCGCCTCGAACGGGGTGTCCATCACGCCAATAAAGGTCCTGTCCTCGGGTGTCATGGTGATTTCGAGCACGATGACCCCGTTAAGTCCGGCCCACAGCGTTGCGGCAACGAGCGCCGGTTCCGAATGCTTCTCCTTAAGCAGGCCGCGTTGCATGCCTTCTTTGACGAGGGCGTTTACAACGGACAGAAGATGCTGTTCCAGAGGGATGGGCGCCTGCTCCTGAAATTCTCGGTTCTGTTCGACCCAGGCAGGGGGCGGCACCAGCATCAGGCGGTAATGGTTGGGATGCGCGACACCCCATACCGCGTAGCGCCGCGCCAACTCCACAAGCTTCTGAACGGGGTTTTCCAGCGTCAGGCATTCGGACAAGTATTCGCGCAGTTCCAGGGTGTCTTTGCGGATAATCGCCATGACGAGCGCCTGCTTGTCCTTGAAATACTGGTATATGGCGCCCGGCGAATATTCAATGGCTTCCGCGATCTTGCGCAGCGTCACCGCTTCATACCCGTCGCGGACAAACATTTCACGGGCGGCTTCCATGATCCGGTCAATCATCTCCACCCGTTCCCGTTCGCGCCGCAATTCCGAAATGGTGGGGGATTGACTTTTTTGCAATGCTTGGTCCATAATCATCTCCTGAACGTTGTTCAGATTATACACAAAGTATGGCAACATTTCATCCGTTAGCGTTTGGAGCCTAGCAGAATCTGGCTACAAGTTCCAATCAGGCCGGTTTTGGGCTGCAAAGATCTTCGACTGCGGCTCTGAATGGCCCATTGAATTCATGGCTTATATGACCGAATCTGAAAGGAACGAATGATGAACAGGAAAGGCTTTACCCTGATTGAGCTGCTGGTCGTCATTGCCATCATCGGAATCTTGGCGGCGATTCTGCTGCCGGCGCTGGCCCGGGCGCGGGAGGCGGCGCGGCGCTCAAGCTGCCAGAACAACCTGAAACAGTGGGGGTTGGTGTACAAGATGTACGCAAACGAGGTCAACGGCAGTTTTCCGCCGATGCTTTTGGGGGCATTCCCGCAGAAGGGTGGTGGCACTCCCTATGTGACTCTGGTCCCCGGGCCAAGGGTTCCCTCCATCTACCCGGAATACCTGACCGACCCGATGATTGCCTTCTGCCCTTCGGACTCGGGCATGAGCGCGTCCCTGAAGAGGGCAAAGTACGACAATGGTTCCTGGTGCTTTGACGTCGTCGAGGGGGGCAATGGATGCATGCTGACCATCGGTTCCAGTTACGGTTATTTCGGCTGGGTCTTTGACCGGCTCGACGAGAAATACGGCACAACACCCGGTGCTCCTCTGGTGGGGCTCCTTGGCGCGGCAGGCGTTGACCTGACAGGCGTCAACACCACGGGCGACGGTCCCATGCAGTTGGTTAACGCGCTCTTGGCAGGCATTGATGCCGCCGCAATTACGGCCGTCGTGAACAAGGACAACGCCGGCATGATGGCGGCGATGGACAAAGATATTTCGGGCCAACTCCTGACCGGTTACGGCAACGGCGGCGGCAACACGGTTTACCGGCTGCGCGACGGGGTCGAGCGCTTCCTGATTACCGACATCAACAATGCCGGCAGCGCCAATGTCTCCCAGAGCGCACTGTGGGTCATGCTGGACCAATTCTCCACCTACACCGCGGGATTCAACCACATCCCCGGCGGTTCCAACGTGCTGTACATGGACGGCCATGCGGAATTCATTCGGTACCAGGAAAAGAACGGCACGGCGCCGGTCATCGGCGTCGTCGGAAGGGTTGTGGGCCTCTTTGGCGCCCTGATCTAATTGAAGCCACCGTTTTCAGCCACGCGAGGGCGAACCATGCATCAGGGATCGGTCCTTTTGCCGGTTACTCCGAGCGCGATCACTTCACTGCGATTCATATGATAGGATTCGTCCTCCTCTCCAACGGGGTCGACAAGCACCTGCAGAACGGAGAAACGTGAAATTCACACGGCGCAAGAAAGTGCTTTTCGGCTGCGGGACGATCGTGCTGCTGCTCGCGGCGACCGTGGCGGCTGGACTCATTGGGTTCCGAAGCCAACTGCTCGGGCCGGAGGGGCACTACTTTGATTCCAAGGGCGTACGCATCCATTATACGGACGAAGGCACAGGCACGCCCGTCGTGCTCGTTCATGGCCTTGGGTTTCCTGCCAACCTCCAATGGCGGCGCGGGGGGCAAATTAGCACGCTCTCGAAGCACTATCGTGTCATCGCGCTGGATAACCGCGGCCACGGCCGCAGCGACAAGCCCCACGACCCCTGCCAATACGGCGCCGAAATGGTTGAGGACCTCGCGCGTCTGCTCGACCACCTGCAAATCAGGAAAGCGCATATGATCGGCTATTCTCTGGGCGGTTTTATCACGCTGAAGTTCGTGGCGACCCATCCCGACCAGGTCCTCAGCGCGGCTGTGTGTGCGGCGGGCTGGGGCGGGCAACGACCGATGCCTGAGAACCTCGCCTTCGCCGAAGCCGTCGCCCAGGGATTCGAACGCGGCGAGATCGATCTGATCCTCAAGCGACTGGGCGGCTACCCGCAGCTCAATTTTGCCGAGCACCTCGGGGTCCGAATCGCGCTGGCTTTGTCCGGAATGTCCAGTTCCCTCCCCGCCGTTGTCCGGGGCCTGCATGGTCTCGACGTCACCGAAGCGCAGCTTTGCGCCAACACGGTTCCCGTGCTCACGATCATCGGCGACAAAGACGGCCTGCTCCCCGACGCACAGGCTCTTCATGACCTCATGGCTAATCACAAACTTGTCATCCTGCCCGGCGAGACCCACGGGAGCGCCGGCGGCGCGGTGTCTTTCCTGCCGGAACTGGAGGCATTCATGCAAAACAGCACAACCAAGACATCGCCATGAACGTGCCCAGTGACTATAAGGAAATTGAGGTGACCGGGCCGTCTTCTGCACACAACGCACAATCCAGTTGTGGGGCGGTTCCATATCCAACGAAAGGCAGGGCAGCATGAACGACAAAGCAGGCAGCGCTTTGGACGCCGGCGCGGGTCGGCGGATCGACTGGAAGGACGTGGGGTTCACCTTCTTCCTTGCGGGCGTTTTCATGCTGTTTAAGTGGACCAATTTCACCCGACCGGAGTGGCATCTCAACGCGACAGATGCGCTGGTGCCTTTTCTTCTTACCCTCGGGTACATCGTCGCGCGGGCGCGGCGTCAACCGGAGAAACTGGACGAATGGGGCATCACCACGCCCCTGACTTTTCCCGCCGTGGCGGTTGCATTGGCGCTTTTTGGAATCGGGGTCGGCGTCTTAATTGTCTCGACCGGCATAGCGTTCGCAGGAGGGCCCCGTTTTGAACCTTCCTATGTGCCGCGCATGATCGAGTACATCATTGGCGCGTTTCCCCAGCAGTTCGTCATGTGCTCGGTCGGCCTGGTGTCCCTCGCCAAGCTCCGTCCCTTGCGCAACACCTGGGTGCTGGCGCTTGCAGTGGGGCTGGCCTTCTGCCTCGCCCATTTCCTGCCGCCCGTAAAATCGCTGTCAACCATGCTGCTGGAATTGGCCACCTTGTTCCCTGCGGGCTTTCTCGCCGCGAGCTATTTTCTCAAATTCCGGAGCATACTCCCGCTCACCGCGCTTCATGCGATCCTTTATATTCTTCTCTCCAGTTGGACCAGTTGGGCGGTGGCACATCAGTGACTGCGCAGGCTGGCATGCCTGCAAAGGAGAAACACATGGGTAGTCGTCGTTTGCTTGTCTTCTTGTTGACGGCGTTCGTCTTCGGTTGGGCTGCGGGCGCTTGGGCCGCGGAGGCGGCGCCGTCGGCAGAAACGCCCGCGCAGAAGGATGCGCGGATGGCGTGGTGGCGTGACGCGCGCTTTGGCATGTTCATTCACTGGGGCGTCTATTCGGTCCCCGCGGGCAGGTACAACGGCTGGCCCATCCCGGGGCCGGGCGAATGGATGATGCGCGTTTGCTCGGTCCCTGTGGCGCACTACCGGGAATATGCCAGGCAATTCAATCCGGTCAAATACGACCCGGATGCGTGGGTGAGGCTGGCGAAGGAAGCAGGCATGAAGTACATCGTGATTACCACCAAGCATCACGACGGCTTTGCCCTGTTCGAAACCGGGGCGAGCGATTGGAATGTGGTAAAGGCAACGCCTTATGGCAAGGACCTGCTGAAGCCGCTGGCGGCCGCGTGCCAGAAGTACGGCATTCGGCTTGGGTTCTATTATTCGCAGGCGCAGGACTGGGTCAACCCCGGCGGCGCAGCGGTGTACGGCCACTGGGACCCTGCACAGGACGGCAGCATGGACGACTACATCAAGAATGTGGCCGTGCCGCAGGTGCGCGACCTGCTGACCAACTACGGTCCGGTTTCGGTGCTATGGTGGGATACGCCCGAAGGCATGACCAAAGAGCGGGCGGAGATGCTGTTTCCGCTGACGAAACTGCAACCGGGGATCATCACGAATAACCGCCTCGGCGGCGGTTTCGCGGGCGACACGAAGACGCCGGAACAACACATTCCGGCGACGGGCTTTCCGGATGGGCGCGACTTTGAAGTGTGCATGACCATGAACAACTCCTGGGGCTACAAGAGCCTGGACGACAACTGGAAAAGCGCTGAGACACTGATCCGCAACCTCGTTGATATTGCTTCGAAAGGCGGCAACTACCTGCTGAATGTGGGGCCAACCTCCGAGGGGCTTATTCCTGAACCCTCCATCGAGCGTCTGCACGAGGTCGGCGCTTGGATGAAGGTGAACGGGGACGCAATCTATGGAACGCAGCCGAGCCCCTTTCGCAGTCTGCCATGGGGCCGATGCACGCGCAAGGCCACAGCCGAAGGCGTGACGCTTTATCTGCACGTGTTCGACTGGCCGAAGGACGGCGGGCTGCTGGTGACGGGACTCAAGAGTGCGCCGGCTGAGGCATATTTGCTAGCCGACGCCGACAAGAAACCGCTGAAGTGGAAGCGCAGTGATCAAGGAATAACGATTGAACTGCCCGGCAGCGCGCCCAGCCCCATCTCGTCCACCGTGTTGGTCCACGTGAAGGGCGCGTTGGATGTAGAAACCGGCTTGTAAGTGTCTTGCCGCGTCCGCATTTACTGTAAAGGAGAGAAGACATGAGCGAAAGAAGCTGTGCCAGCACGGAGGTATCCGCAGTCCGGACGATTGATTGGATGGACCAGAAGTTTGCCTTCTTCGTCGTGTTCGTCACCGCTCTGTTGAAGCTCATCGCCCAGGCCAAACCGGAATGGCAACTTAACGCGGTGGATGCGCTGGTGGCCTTTCTGCTCACAATTGGCTACATTATCGCGCGGGCGCGGCGGCAGCCGGAGAAGCTGGACGAATGGGGCATCACCACGCCACTGACCTTTCCCGCGTTGGCCACGGGACTCGTGCTGCTCGGAATCTCAGTGGGCTCCATGGCCGCGCACGGCATCTCGCTCACGGGCAGGCTCCATTTCGAGCCTGCCTACGCGCCGCGCATGGTCGAGTACGTCGTCGGTGCCTTTCCCCAGCAGTTCTTCATGTGCTCGGTCGGCCTCGTGTTTCTCACCAAGTTCCACGCACTCCGCGGCATGTGGCGAATCCCGCTCATTGTCGGCCTCGTTTTCAGTCTCGCCCACTTCTGGACGCCCGCCCGCATCCCGGGCACCATCGTGCCGTTGCAGATGGTCTTTGTGTTTCCCGCGGGTTTTGTGTGTGCTTTCTACTTTCTCAAATTCCGGAGCATCCTTCCTCTCACGGCAATTCACGCCATATCCTATGTGCTCCTGCACAACTGGGTCGAGATGCACCTGTGACGCCGCCTCCGTTTTCGGGGTTCTTCGCCCGCGGGGGGGCATTCCCCCGGATTAATCGGAATCACGGAACCGCCCCGTGTGAAACCTCCGGCCGCGACCGGAGTCAAATGGACTCAACAAACCGCGAATTGCGCGAAAGGAGACCGCCGATGAAAAAGCTTTCAGTTTTGTGCGTGATGATTGGTGTGGTTGCCTTGCTTGCGGCCGGATGCGCCACCACGGCCAAAGGCCCCACCGACCAGGAGATGGTCTCGAAGAGGATACAGGAAGGTGTTGCGGCCATCAAGGCAAAGAACTTCGACACCTTCAAGAACCTCGTCTCCCCGTCCTTCGCGAGCAACGTGGTGGGAAACCGGGAAGATTTGCTGAATTATCTCAAGAACGCCAATGACGCGGGCTTCCTGGACGGGATTGAAATCGACCTGTCCGAAGCCAAGACGGTCGTGACGGGCGACAAGGCGACGGTTGCCCCAGTGATTGCCAACGGCAGCTTTGGCTCGCTGACGCTGTATTTCGAAGGCGCCAAGGAAAAGGGCGTCTGGATGGTCACGAATGTGGAGCCTTGATTTCCACGCCTGAGTACCGTACTGTTTTCCCGTTGCAGCACGAACGGGTAATTTCTCTCCGCCCCGCGCACCGGACTTGTTTCCCTGGTCCGGCACGCGGCAGGATGGGAGATGGGCGACCGTTTCAACCAGGCACCTTTGTAGAAAAGCATGAAACCGAATTTGGGGTAGACCAACCACCTCAGGAGGACTTATGACAATTTCCCGCCGTTCATTCATTGCACAGACCGCCACCGCCGTGCTGGCCCCCCTGATTCTGCCAGCATGCGTCACGGCCAAGAAGTCCACCCAGAACAGCATGATCAACATGGGTTTCATCGGGATGGGCATTCAGAACCGGGGGCTGCTCGACGCCTTTCTGCACCACAAGAACGTCCGGGTGCTAGCCGTGTGCGACGTGGACACGACGCGCCGGACCGCGGCGCAGGAGCGGGTAAACGAGTACTACAAGGCACACCCGGAGATTGGCGCGCCGGAATGCGCCGCCTACCCTGATTTCCGCGAACTGATTGCCCGAAAGGACATCGACGGGGTGTCCATCGCCACACCGGACCACTGGCATGCCATCCCGACCATCGCGGCGCTGGAAAGCGGCAAGGACGTCTACTGCGAAAAACCGCTGACGCACACCGTCCACGAGGCGATCGCGGTCATGAACACGGTCAAGAAGACCAAACGGGTCCTGCAGACCGGTTCCATGCAGCGTTCCATGGAGGAATTCCGTGTGGCCTGCGAACTGGTGCGCAACGGCATGATCGGCAAGGTGGAGCGCGTCACCTGCCAGGTCGGGGACCCGGGGCGTCCCTGCGACCTGCCCGAGGAAACGGCGGAGCCAGGTTTGGACTGGAATTACTGGCTCGGGCCTGCGCCCGTGCGCCCCTACAATTCCGTACTGAGCCCGCGGGGCGTTCACAAGCATTTCCCGAACTGGCGCACCTATTCGGAATACGGCGGCGGCGGCATTTGCGACTTCGGCGCGCACCATTTCGACATTGCCCAGTGGGGCCTCGACATGGACGACAGCGGCCCGGTGGTGGTGCGCCCGCCGGAGAAGGACACCGATCTTCGCGGCGCCAACTGGACCTATGAGAACGGCATCACCGTCACGCAGGTGGGCGACGGGTTCAACACGCATTTCTACGGCACCGAGGGCGAGGCACGGGTCAGCCGCGGCCAGTTTGAGTTCTGGCAGAAGGGAAAGAAGATAGCCGGCTTCACCAAGCGCGAGGACGGCGGTTCCCTCAGTTCGGTCCTTACCTTGGTTGAAAAGGAATACCTGAGCAACGCGAAAATACAGCTCTATCACAGCAAGGACCACATCAAGGACTTCTTGGAGTGCGTGGTCTCGCGCAAGCAGCCCATCACCAACGCGCAGGTCGGCGGCCACAGCGCCATTGTCTGCCACCTGGTGAACCAAGCCTACTATAACCACAAGGTCATCAAGTGGGACCCCAAGAAGCTGTGCTTCGCCGAGGGCGGCGGCAAGGCCGAGTGGCTCACCTACAACTATCGCGGTCCCTGGAAGGTGTGACGACAGAACAGTAGGGAGTGGCGTCCCCAGGCCCCATGAACCGGTCGGTTTTGTGCGCTGTCTGGCCGATGCGCTGAATTCGCACCGGCCGTGAACTCTTGTTCAACGAAAGGACAAGTTATGGCCCTGAGACGACTCAACCGGCGTGAGTTTCTTGTGACGATGGGAGTCGGGACCGGGATGCTGCCGTTGTCGAGCCGGGCGCAGGCCGGGAGCCCGGCAGGCGAGCACAAACGCCCGAACATTCTGTTCATCATTTCCGACGAGCACAACGCCTCCGTCCTGGGGTGCGCGGGCAACCCGGTTATCCATTCGCCCAATCTGGACCGGCTGGCCGGCGGCGGCGTGGTGTTTGACAACTGTTACTGCAACTCGCCGCTGTGCGTGCCGTCGCGCCTTTCTTTGACGTCGGGCAAGTACGCCTCGCGCGTGGGCGCGTGGAACAACAATTGCACCCTGCCCAGTGCGGACTATCCGTCCCTTCCCCGCGTGATGAATGCGGCGGGTTACGGGTCGTTTCTTTGCGGCAAAATGCACTACGATTCGGCGCGGCGCTACGGATTCACCGAGATTGGCGGGGACATGAACCAGGGACACATGTCCGGGTTCGGGGAACGCCGCGCGCCCGACGACCTCACGCCTGAACCGGGGATTTCAACGCGGTTTGACGATTTCCACCCGGGCGAACATTCGCACATTCTTGATCATGACCGGGCCGTGACCGCGGGCACCGTCGAGTTCCTGAAGAACCGCAAGCCGGAGGATGCCCCCTTTTTCCTGCTGGCGGGCTATCTCGCCCCGCACTTCCCTCTGATCGTTCCCGAGAAGTACTGGGACGAGTACAAGGGCAAAGTGCCGATGCCCGTGATTCCCGAGGGTTATTTGGAGTCGCTGCCGCGCAATTACAAACACCTCCGGGTCGGATTCAATGTGGAGGATGTTCCGGAAGACGTCGTGCGCAAAGGGCGGGAACTGTACTATGGGCTCGTTCAGTGGGTGGACGAGGAGATTGGCAAGGTGTTGCAGGCGCTCGACGACGCGGGACTGGCGGAGAACACCATCGTTGTCTATACGGCGGACCACGGCGAAAACATGGGCGAGCACGGTCTGTGGTGGAAAAACTGTCTCTACGACACCGCTGACCGCGTGCCGCTGATTGTCCGGTGGCCGGGACACTGGCGGGGCGGCCAGCACCGGGCGGGGGCCTGTTCGCTCGTGGATGTTGCGCAGACCG
>CAIXUF010000581.1 GCA_903922535.1 Candidatus Hydrogenedentota bacterium | reverse complement strand
TGCTGCTGCCCGACCACTGGAAGCGGGATATTCTCCCAACCCTCGACTTGCCGCCCCGTCCGTAGCGCACAGCGTACCCGAAGCCAGAATGCGCTATACGGCGTTCACCGGACGCTTACGGAGCTTCAACGCATCCATGGGGATGGGCGCGGCCGTCGGATAATCGCGAAGATAACACCCCATGATGATCGGTCTTCCGGGGAACAGTTTGCGGCACTGATCGAGGGATTCCTCCAGTTTCGACAGTTGCTTATAGCTGAAGGTCCAGAAACTCACCACGTCGATGCAGGGTGCCAGGGAGTTCCAGAACGAGGTGTCTTCAAGTTCATTCGCATACACTACGCACTCAAGTTTCAGTTTTGGATTGTGCTTGGTCAGGGCTTCCTTGACGGCAGTGCACGCGTGGGCGTCGTGGTTCTCCCGTTCCATAAGACCTTTCATGTCGTCGAAGAAGCCGCCTGCCACATTGGGGAATTTGAGTGACAAACGGCTGACTTTCTCCGCTTCCGCGAGAATGGTTTCCAGGCGCGCGTCCACATAGCATTCCGAGCCGCCGTTGTTCGTCCCGCAATTGCGAAACTTCCATTTGGCAATATCGCACATTACCTGTTCAAAGCGGCTCAGTTGCCCGAGCGCCAACTCCGTGGTCTCGTGAAACATGAAATGCACCTTGCGAAGTCCGAAGAAATCCGCTCCACCCCCCAGGCCAAATATGGAGGGATATACACCGAGATCGAGTCCTTGGCCCTCCCAAATCCAGCCCTTGGCCGCCATACCCTGCAGACCGGTCGTTTTGCCGTCTTGGGAGACCGCCGTGGATGCAAGCGCCCCGCCTGCAAGTGCCGCCTGTCCCAGAAATGCCCGTCGGGAATGTTGTGCCATCGCAGCATCTCCAAAGTTGCGCGTTGCGCTTCAGTTGTGCTTCGTTCAGGCGATGAATATGCCTCCGATCTGTGGGACTTTTCAAGATATCTTGGTATATCATTGCCAATGGTTCACCCGGACACTGTCGTTCTGCCTGTCGTTTGGGCAGAGTACCGGCGTGATCTGGTTCGAACATGGACAACTGGCGACAAATAACGCGGAGCGCGGCATGCGCATTGCCTTTGTAGATTTGCTCTTTTCCTGGCCGCCCCATGGGGGCGGCGATGTGGACGTGTTTCATGTGGCCGCGGGTGCGCAGGCCATGGGGCATGAGGTGCGCCTGTTTGCCGCGCACGATGAAGACACCTGGGAGCGGGGGCGTGTTGCGGACGGGAGCACGCCGTTTCCCGTGGAAGTGCTTTCATTTTCCGGGGACGGTTTCAGTGCGTACAAGGTCGCGGCGGCGTTCCGTGCGGCCGTGGATGCATGGCGGCCCGATATCGTGTTTGTCGGGCAGGGATTTCTCATGAAGCCTGCCGTGACGCTGGCGCTGTCCCGATATCCCATTGTCTCGCGCTTTCATGCCCATGAGGCCGCCTGCCAGCGCGACATGCTCCGTTTTCTCAACGGCGCGCCCTGCCCCAACCTTTACCTCGACACGCCGGACATTTGCCGGCGTTGTGCGCTGGACCTGCTCGGTTCGCAGATACGGTCACAGCGGCAGAGCGCCTGGCTGCGCGAGTATGTCGGCGCAGAGGCGTATCGCGCTGAATACCACAAGGTCTTTTGCGACGCGCTGCGCGCTGTGCGTGTTGCGCTGGTGTGCAATGCTGGCATGATTCCGCCCTTGGGTGGATTACCCGGCGAGGTCCGTGTGGTTCCGTCAGGTGTGGATGCCCACGCCTTTGTTCCCGTGCCGCCGATAGAGAAGCCGGGCGGAAAAACGGTCATCCTCATGGCCGGACGGGCCGAAGACCCGGCCAAGGGCTTCGAAGTGCTTGCCGAAACAGCACGGCGCCTGTGGGACCACCGCCAAGACTTCGAAGTGCGCGCCACGCTGCCGCAGGACATGGCGGAGGGGCACTGGCTTCGGCCTTTGGGCTGGGTGGATCACACGGAAATGCCGCGGCTCTATGCGGAGACGGACATCTGCGTGGTGCCCAGCGTGTGGGATGAACCCTGGGGACTGGTAGCCCTGGAGGCGATGGCTGCGGAACGGCCTGTCTGCGCGTCCCGCGCGGGCGGTCTGGCGGACATTGTGGTCGATGGTGAAACGGGGCTGCTGTTTGAACGCGGCGATGCGGGTGAACTGGCCGCGGCATTGGACCGACTGCTGGATGACGCCGCGCTGCGCCGTCGCATGGGCACGGCGGGCCGCGCGCGGGTTCTGTCCGAATATGCCTGGGACACGGTCATGGAGAAGTATTACCGTCCCCTCTGGGACGATGTGGTGCACTGGATTGGGGACGAAGGCGCATGAGCACCGAAGCCATACCCACGCGCGTCGCCTTCGCCGATCTGGTGTTCAGTTGGCCGCCCAACGGCGGCGCCGACGCGGATGTCTTTCACGTCATCAACGGGCTTTCGCGGCGCGGTATTGAGGTACATCTGTTCGTGGCCCACGAGCGCGGTTCGATGGAGCGGGGCAACGTTCAGGCGGACCTGCTGCCCTTTCCGGTGACGGTACTGGACTTCGACTCCAATGAACTCAAGCCCGACACCCTATGCGCGCGCTTTCGCTCGGCGGTGGACGCTTGGCAACCCAATATGGTGTTTCTCACCCATGGCTTCGCATTAAAGCCCTACCTGGCCCGGGCGCTGGCGCACCACCGTGTGGTCGGTCGCTTCTACGCGCACGAACTTGCCTGCGCGCGTGATGCGCTGCGCTTCAAGGACGGTAAGCCCTGTCCCAATGACTATCTGCGGACGCCCGACATTTGCCGTGCCTGCGCGCTGGAGCGACTGGGTCCGGAAATCCGCTCGGGCCATATGCGCACGTGGGCAGCCGACTGGGTTGTGGCGGAGGCATGGCGGCCGGAATACCACCGTGTTGTGATGGAGTCATTGCGGGCCTACACCGCCGTGATTGTGTCCAACACCACGCTGCGCGCCCATGTGGCGGAATTCACGCGTCGGGTGGAGGTTTTTCCAGGTGGTGCACCGGTGCATGAAATTGTGCCCATCCTTGGCGGTCCGGGACACGATCCCAAGGTTGTCCTGATGACCGGCCGCGTGGAGGACCCTCTCAAAGGCCTCGATGTGCTGCGCAGGGCCGGGGAGATCCTTGCCAAGAATCGCGCGGATTTCGAAATACAGGCCACGCACTTTGATGTCGCCCAAAGTTGCGGTCATTTCAAGGCGCTGGGCTGGCTGTCCCACGAGGAAACGCTGGCGCTGTACAAACAGGCGGCTGTCGTGGTGGTTCCGTCGGTGTGGGAGGAGCCCTTTGGACTCGTTGCGGTCGAGGCCATGGCGACGGGTGTGCCCGTGTGCGCCAGCCGCATCGGCGGGCTCGCCGACATCGTGCGCCATGGCGAGACGGGTTTCCTGTTCACGCCGGGCGATGCAGTTGAACTGGCCGGACAACTCGGCACGTTGCTTGACGATGCCGCGTTGCGGCACCGTCTGGGCGAGGCGGGCCGCCGCGTGGCGGAACGCGAGTATGACTGGGATGGGATCATTGAAGAGCGCTATTTGCCGTTCATCAGGGGATTGATCACGTGAGTGCGGAACAGCACATTATCGCCTTCTACAGCCGCGGGCCCCACTACGCGCGTCTGGTGCGCCATCTGCGCAAGACGCATCCGGCCGCGCGCATTACGGCCATGGTGCCGCCCGGCTTTCCGGCGGACACACTGGCGGAGTTGGCCGATGCGGTGCGCGTCACGCCCGCGCCGCCCCACGGTCTGCGCAATCCCGGCGCGCTCATGGCGCTCATCCGCCAGATTCGCGCCACCGGTTGCACCCGCTTCGTGGTCATGTTCGACAGCGCGCGGCTGAGGCTGGTGGCGATGGCCTCCGGTGCCCCCGAACGCTGGTGCTTTGGCCCCGACGGCAGCTATGCCGTCATCGAGGCCGCGCCCCTGCGCCGCCTGTGCGGCGGCGTGGCGCGTCGGGTGCGCGGATGGACCACCTGGTTTCGCATCTGGCTAGTGGTGCGCACCACGCGGGTGAAGCAGGGCGGTCCGGTTCGCAATGACGAAAGATTTTGACGTTGTCTCTTACCGCGCGTAGCCAAAGCTCATCGGCGGCGCGGTAAAACGCCCGTCCTTCAGTTCTACCATATCGCCGCATTCGCGGTCGCCCTTGAGCGTGTCCTCTTTCATCACGCACACGGTCTTCGGCGTTACGCCGGTGACAATCACCTCGGCCGTCTTTTCGCTCTGGTTCACCCAAAACAGGGTGTCGCCTGCATAAGCCCCGCTTACACTGCCGGGGCAGGTCGAGTCACAGCGCCGCACGGTGTCGCCGCCCTTCGTGAACCGGCAGAACGCGGCCCAGGGGTAATAGACGGGCCGCACCCGATAGTTGTCCTTCTTGTGGTTCCACAGGCCGTAGTTCATCAGTCCGCCGCCGGGATAGTACATCTCGTGCAGGCACCAGATGGAGAATCCGGCGATGCCCTTGTTCAGCCCCTCAATGACGAAGGCCGAGGTCCATATGGCGTAGGGATAGGTCTCCATGATGGGGTTTTCCATCGCGCCGGAACGGTTGTCTTGGAAGCCGAATTCGGCGATGATGAGCTGCTTGTGCGGCGTGCGGGTGGCCAGCAGTTCGAGCCGTTCGTCCAGGAACAGGCTCATGAGCGGCCTGCTCGCGGCCTGGAGATAGCGGTGCGACGCGTAATAGTCGGCCAGGCCGAAGTAGGCGTCATCCTTGACGCACCAGGAAAAGAAGCCCACATCGCCCGTGTCGTCCGACCCGACGATGCGCAGGTCCAGCCCGCGCCGGACGAATTCGGCCTTTACCTTCTCGTGCAGTGTGCGGAAGGATTCAAAGGTGCCGCCCTGGCCCATGAAGTATCCGTTTGGCTCGTTGGTCAGCGTCCATTCCTTCACGCAGGTGTAGCCCTTGTCGCGGATGAGGTGCTCCATCAGCGCACCGATGCCGCGTGCGGCCTTGTCCGGGTCGGCATAGGGTGCTTTCACGCCCCATTCGACGCCGACCACGTTCACCCGCGCTCCCAACCGCTGGTACTGGTCGAGCGTGCGGTAGTGGCTGCGCATGTTGTCCGAATCGAAGTCGAAGGTTTCCCAGTCGTCCGACGGGTTAAAGTCCTTGTACCAGAAAAACATGCGTATCCAGTCGGGCTGCATGAAATCGATGCGGCCCTCGCGTATGGCGTAGTCTGCCTCCTCGACGCCGTGCCCTGCGTTCTCCTTGTTGTAGAACCAGCCGTCGTCCTCCGTGCCAAAACCGATGAGTTTGTCGCAGGCCACCGTGTCGGTGACGTTCAGCGTCACCGGCCCGTCCAGTGGCTTGGTCGATGGCCCGTCGGTTATGACGGCCCGAACATTGCTAAAGACGCCCTCGCCGTGGCCGTTAACCAGCAGGCCGATGCGGCATCCCGTTGTCAATTCCGGCGCGATGGCCATCGCGCGCAGCGTGGTCCATGGCCCGTCGTGCTTGGCCATGCCAGATTGCTCAAAACTGGCCCGCGTGTCGTCCGCCTTGCGGAACTCAATCACCAGGTACGCGCCCGCGCCGTCGCGGATGTTCCGGCTCAACGCCTCCATCTCGGCCCGCACCAGTTGTCCCGGCCCTGCCGGGAAATCCTGATAAATGATCGGCCAAGCCGGTTTCACCGTATCGGGCACCACGATATGCGCCGCCGGACGGTCCTGTTCGCGCACCGTTTCAATCGTCACCCCGGCGGCGCCGGCGTGTTTCCATCCGTCCAACCCGCTTTCAAAGTCGGGGTTTTGCAGCATATTCGGCAGGACCCCCAATATCAGCATGGACAGCGTCATGATCATGAACTTCATGCTCCTGTGTGTTCGTCCGACCACGGTGAAGCGTACCCGCCGTGACACGTCCAAGTCCAATGCCGTTGCCGTATTGACCGGGGACGCAAATCGACCGGGTGGCGATGTTCTGCGAAGCAAAATGAAATCAACCGCCCGTCGCCGGAGAAGTTGGCCAGGTGATGCTCCCGCCTGTGCGGGAGTGACGGGCGCTCCTCGTGAGCCGGTGGTTCCGTTCTTCTTCGTGAGACTTCACCCACTCTGATCAGGTCCCAACCGCCGGGTTAAACGTGCATATGCAACCAACTCCCCGCATGTCGGGTCAATGTTTCTGACATTTTGTTAAACACCTGCATGGAGTCTTGCCCATGTCCCGTCGTCCTCTTGTGCTTTGCGTTTGTGCTCTTCTTGTCCTGTTGCTGGCATGTAGGACCGCGCCTGCGATGGACCGGCTTCATGTGGACGGCAGCCGCATCGTTGATGCGGCGGGGCGCACCGCTGTTCTGCACGGGATCAATGTGGGCGAGAAATCCTCCGGCGCGGGCCACCGGCTTTGGCAGGGTTCGGAAGACTTCCAGAACCTGCACCGTTGGGGCATGAACGCGGTGCGTTTGCTTGTATTCTGGTCCGCCATCGAGCCGGAACCGGGCAAATACGACGAAGACTATCTGAAAATCGTCGACCAGAACGTCGCATGGGCAAAGGATGCGGGTTTGTATGTCATCATCGACATGCATCAGGACCTGTACAGCGAAAAGGTTCCCGGCGGCAACGGCATGCCCGCCTGGGCCACGCTGAACGACGGCCAGCCGCACCGGACGATAGGGGGCATTTGGAGTACCGCCTACTACGTCAGTCCGATGGTGCACCGCGCCTTTGACAACCTCTATGCCAACGCGATCGGTCCCGACGGCGTGGGCATCCAGGAGCGATTTGCCCAGGCGTGGCGGCACGTTGCCCGGCGATATGCCGATGAACCCGCCGTGGCCGGTTTTGACCTGATCAATGAGCCGTTTATCGGCTCCGATATTACGAAAATGGGATTTGCACTGCTGGCAGCGTTGCCAGAGGTGTTCCAAGAAGCCGCCTTCCCGACGGAACCGGGGGCTTTGCTGGACAGTCTTTCCGGATCGGGTGGTCCCTTGCCCACGTGGGTATTGAAAGGGCTGGATGACCCCGCCTGTCACCGCAGGGCACTCGACGCCATCTCTCCGTTCATGCGCGATTTCGAAACCGGTCGTCTCATGCCCATGTACAACCGTATCACCCGGGCGATCCGCGAGGGCAACACGGAAGGAATCATCTTCCTGGAGCCGTGCGTGCTGGCAAACGTGGGCACGCCTTCCTTCCTCGTGCCGCTCACCGACATGCAGGGCAGGCACGATCCGCAACAGGCGTATATGCCCCATTTTTACGACATCGTTGTGGACACGGACCTGGCATGGGAACCGAGCGCCAACCGGCTGCGGGTGATGATGGAGAACCGGGTGGCCGAGGCGAAACGTTTGGACATGCCACTGCTCATCGGCGAATGGGGCGGCTATTACGGCTCAAGCCGGGCAAAGAACGCGGCGCGGGCCTCGCTGAAGGAACTCTTGCCAAACACGGTCGGCGACTTCTACTGGGACTACGCGCGCGGCATCGACAAGACCGTCTATTTCGACGTGCTTTCCCATCCCCTGCCCTGCCTGGTGAACGGAACCATCGAGAAGGTGGAACTGGACCTGGACCGCCAGTTGTTCGCCTGCTCGTGGAAGGAAGACGCAAGGAACGAGGAGACCCGTTTCTTCGTGCCGCACGACTGGACGGGCAAAGGCTATTCATGGCGGACAGCGACGGGCAACGGCGAATCCATAGGGGAAGCGACTGACGGCGCGGTCATAACGGTTCCCCCCGAAGGACAGGGGGAAACTCGCACTCTTACGGTGTCTTTGAATAGACGCTAGGCCGCCTTCAGGTTGCCAGCAAACGGCTGACCCGGAGCAGGTCTGGAGAGAATGCCGACTTCTTTTCCCAGGTGCTGCTGAGCGGGTTGAGCACCATCTCCTGATTCTCGATGCCGACCATCATGCCCGTCGCGCCGTCGATGAGCGCCTCCACGGCGCGCACACCCATGCGGCTCGCCAGAATGCGGTCGAAGGCCGTTGGGCTTCCGCCGCGCTGCATATGGCCCACCACGGAAACGCGGCTGTCCTTGAATTCGGAAATGTCGGCTACCTTTTTTGCCACGGTGAATGCGTTGCCCTGCTCGTCGCCCTCGGCGATGATCACGATCATCGAGGTTTTTCCGCGCGACTTCGCCAACTGGAGCCTTGCGGCAATGGTGGCAACGTCGCATTCCTCCTCCGGCACAAGCACCTCTTCGGCCCCCCCGGCGATGCTGGCCATGATCGCGATAAATCCACTGTGGCGACCCATTACCTCGATGAAGAACAGCCGGTCGTGCGAGTCGGCCGTGTCGCGGATGCGGTCTACCGCCTCCATGGCGATGTTCAGCGCGGTGTCAAAGCCGATGGTGTACTGCGTGCCGCCGATGTCGTTGTCAATCGTGCC
The DNA here is from genome assembly GCA_903922535.1 of Candidatus Hydrogenedentota bacterium. The sequence goes on along the minus strand of CAIXUF010000581.1, from coordinate 390 downwards.
CGGCAGGCCGATGCAGCGTATGCCGTGCTCCGCATGGAGTATGTCGGCACCGTGGTAGGTTCCGTCTCCGCCTATGGCGACCAAGCCCTCAATGCCGTGGCGCGCAAGCTGTTCCGCGGCGCGCACGCGTCCTTCGGACTCCATGAAGGCCATGCAGCGCGCCGTGTGCAGGATGGTGCCGCCGCGGTTGATGATGCCGCTGACGGAGCGCGCGTCCATCGGCAGGATATCGCCGTCGATCATGCCCTGGTAGCCGTGGCGGATGCCGAACACTTCCAGGCCCTTCGCAACACCGGTGCGGACCACGGCCCGGATGGCCGCGTTCATGCCCGGCGAGTCGCCGCCGCTTGTCAATACGCCAATGCGTTTCATTTCTCCAACTCCCTGCTG
>CAIXUF010000580.1 GCA_903922535.1 Candidatus Hydrogenedentota bacterium | reverse complement strand
GCCGCTCCACTGGGCGAAGTGCCAATGAGCAGCGGGCATTGCGTCAACCGTCACGTTTGTGCCCTGGAGATAGTACCCGCTCGTCGGGTCCACCGCACCCGCGCCGCTAACCGCCACATCCAATCGAGGCGAATAGCGGATCTCGTCCAGCCACCCGGCGTCGGAACCCGAGGAGACACTGTAGTCTTTGCTGTACGACCATCGCAGTGTATGTGTTCCCGCAGGTATGGCGTTCGTCTGCACCTGCCAGTCGACGTTTCCAGCGATCCGACCGGTTTGGAGAACACCGTCCATATTAAGTGACAGCCAGTCGCAGTTGTTCTCCGAGGAGACTTTCCTCCAGTACGTGAGTATAGCCGGACCTTGCATGACGGTCTCGATCCACGAGACTTGATTGTCACCGATTCGCCCACTCTGCGCCGCCATCCCGCCGTCATGCGTCACGCTCGTCTGCCCGAACCAAGGCGCATTTCCACCCGTTGTCCAGACCAGGCCTGCTGCATTGACAGACCACCCCAAGTCCGGCACCATCTGCCAGTTCCAGACGAGTGACGATGCCCGGGTTATCGTCGTGGTCGCGCTGGTGCCCGCACCGCTCGCAGGCATGCTGCCCGTCCCGCTCCATCCCGTGCAGACGTACTGCGTGCCGCCCCCGAGAACCACAGGCGAACCCTGAACCGCGCACGGCACGGCGGTGCCGTACGCGAACCAGTTGGTTCCGCGCTCCGGCGTGACCGTGCCCCACGCGGAACTCACGGACAGCGGATAGGTGGTGGCGTCACTCTCAAACGTGGCCTGGATGCTCCGCACCTGGCTCATGGCTACCGTGACCGGATTGCTGTACTGGCTTTGGGCAGGCACGTCGCCGGCCCACCCCGCGAAGTGATAGCCGCTGTCAGGAATGGCGGTAGCGAGCGCGCCACTGCCGCCGTCATACCAGCCGTTGGTCGCCGACACAGTGCCGTTCAGACCGGACGTGGAGTTGAACCCGTACTGCGTCTTCCACGACCAGGCAAGCGTTGTGTGGTTGGTCAATGTCAGGCTGAAGTTGGTCACCGTCCCCGTCGACGGGCCATTCCCGATCATCTGCCAACCCGTGCAAACATATTGCGTCCCCACGCCGCCCGCCACGGGCGAGTTAGTCACCTGACATGCCAATGCCGTTCCGATCGGATAGGAATAGGTGCCACGGGCAGGAATCACCTCGCCATACAGGGAAGTCACCGTGAACAGAACGTTGGATTGCATGAATTGAACCTCATCCAGCCAGCCGGCGTCAGCCCCACCGGAGTGCACCACATCTTTGTTGTACTGCCAACGCAACGCATGCACCCCTGCGGAGATGCTGTTCGTCTGTAGTTGCCAGTTGACTTCCCCAGAGAGACGACCGGGTTGCAATGCTCCGTCAACATAGAAACTCAGGTAGTCTCCCACGACCCAGGTATCCGCCGAGAGTTTCCACCAATAGGAGAGCACTCCCGGCCCTTGCACGGTGGTCTCGATCCACGATATCTGACTGTCGCCTATGTGACCGCTCTGGGCCGCGCTCACTCCGTCATGCGTTACGTTTGTCTCCCCAAACCACTGCGCGTTACCGCCGGAGGTCCAGTCCAGATTGGCCGCTCCCACCGCATCTCCCCAGCCCCTCACCGCGAAGACGGCGTCCGCGCTATTGGTGACGCCGTAGGGGCTGGACACCACCGCACGGTAGACACCCGCGTTGGCCGGCTGCACCGAGCCGAAGCTCAGCGTCGCGTTCGTTGCCCCCGGCAGATCGGCACCGTTGAGCTGCCATTGGTAGCTGAAAGGCGGCGTGCCCCCCGCCGCCACGCTCAGCGAGGCCGAGGCGCCGACATAGTTCGT
>CAIXUF010000579.1 GCA_903922535.1 Candidatus Hydrogenedentota bacterium | reverse complement strand
GCACACTGGGAATCGTCAGCGCGGTTTGGGGAACCTGCGGGGCAGCCGTTGCCGACCCGGGCATGAAAGACGACTACGCATGGATACGGGGTGCAAACTACGTGCCCTCCTATGCCCGAAACGATGTTGCCACCTGGCTGGATTATGATCCGGCGGTAATCGACCTCGAACTGGGTTATGCCGAACGCTTGAAACTCAACACGGTCCGCGTGTTTCTCCAACAGGCTGTTTTCGAAAAACAGCCCGAGAAACTCCTGACTGATTTTGAAAGCCTGCTCGCGCTGTGCGACAAGCACAAGGTTAAGATGATGCCCGTGCTTTTTGACTCCTGCCATGATCCGCAAACGGTGGACCTGGAGGACTATCGGGAAAAGGCCTGGATGCCATCCCCGGGTTTTTCCCGGCTTGGGAAGCAGGACCGTCCGGCGATGGAAGCGTATATTCATGCGGTCGTCGGAATGCACAAATACGACCCCCGGATTGTCATGTGGGACGTGATGAATGAGCCGCAAAGCACGGAGCAGTGGAACGACCTGGAGCATGGTGGCCGCCAAACCATCGCCGAGTTTGTGCGCTGGGCGATACAGCGCGCCCGGCAGGAGGCCCCTGTGCAGCCGCTTACGGTGGGCGCATATGATCATGTTTTTACCCTGGACCTTGTCGATGTGGTCAGCATCCATCCGTATGCGCTCGATGGTTTTGAGCAGAAGATTATGGAAGCCCAAGTCTGGGGCAAAGTCTTGGGCAAGCCGGTAATCATCAGCGAGTTTGTTGGACGGCCCCAGCAACCGGTTGAACTTGCCATGCCGATAGCGGCAAAACGAAAGGTCGGTTGGATTTTCTGGGAACTGATGCTGGGAAAAACCGAATTCACGCAGGGCAAGCAGCCCTATCAGGGACACATTTATCCGGACGGCACCTGCTATTCCACGCAAGAGGTCGCGGCCATTCTCTTTCCGGAGGGCTGCACTGGAAATGCCGAGGATGCCGCCTCCCAGGCAGGGTTCAAGGTAAAGTAGTCTCTACGAATGCATGGGAACGGACCTGCCGGGCAATGCTCCCGCCTGCTGAGAAACTTAAATCCGGAGCCCGGCTGCGAGCTTCCAAGGTGGCGGCAAAATCCTCCGCGTCAGCGTCCTGCCACCGGCGCGGATGGCTAGAACATCCGGGGCAATCCCAGGGTCGCCTTGCCGGCGGAATCGGTCTTGGCATTTTGGTTTGGCTCGTACTTCACCGGTGTCGTCGTCCATTGGTCCAAGTGTTTCTCGTCCGGCGCGATCATGATCACATCGCCCTTATTCGTGGGGAATTCCTGGATTCCCTGCTCCAGGGGCCTACACCCCTCACTTCCATTCTTGTAGACGCAGGTCTTGTCCCACGGGTTTTCCAACTTGCAGGGCTTGCCGAGTTGGCTGACAATACACAACCAGCGCACTTCGCCTTTTTCGATTTCCCCCGAGACGACAAACCCGTTCGTGGCATGCAGTGTGAACCGGGCGGTGCGCTTGCCTGCCGCCGGTGCGACCCGTATCACGCCGTCATAACTTTGGAGCAGCGCCTCGTTCATCGCGCAGGTCAGCACCGACATGGATTCCATGCCCATGTGGCGAAAAGGCCAGTCGGGAAATGGAAACTGTGCCTTGTCGCATTCGGGCGCGGGGAGCGCGGCGTCTTTCACAAGCGTGGTCCTGAAGCGCAGTGCGGCATCGGCCTTGAGAAGGTCCCTCGGCCCGTAGTGGCCCCAACCGTTGCAGTAGAATTGCCAGCGGCCCGGCCAGAGGCTCAACACTTTATCCAGTTCATCCGAAAGACCGAGCCGGGCCAGGACGATGGGCAGCGGGTCAAAGCCCATGCCGACGTTGGCGAACACTTTTGCGGTGTTGACCGCGGTCTCGAATTCCGGCGAAGTACGGCCCGAAAGCCCCACCAGGCCGGACGGAAACACGGGCACGAATTCGACCCATGGAAAAATGCCCTCGTGATATTTGATGTCTTCTTTTATCCCCGTGTACGGCGTTTTGTTGGCTTCGAGCGTTCGCAAGATCTCATAGGTGTCCTGACAGGCGCCCGGGGATTCATCGGACGGAACAAGCGAGGTGAGCATGCGCTTCTCCTCGACGCCAAACCCCGCCGCGAAGACGCTGTCCGATGGAACGCGGCTTCCCTTGAAAAGGCCCCGCTTCAGCTTCACGGTTCCGTTCTCGGCCGCCAGCCATTCCTCGCCGACGCGCACGGTGGGCAACGGCGCAAGGTGGTCAAGGATGTCTTTCCACTTCTCGGCGCGCGGTTCCTGGATATGCGCCTCCCCGACGGCCGCCAACGCGGTCGAAAACAATACCTTTGCGTAGACGAGCTCGCTGATGACATCGCTTAGCCTGATCCATCCCTCGTATCCCGTGCCGCCCACGGCATGGTACCGGCCATCCTCTCCGCGCGCGAAGAGCGACTCGAAAAACTTGGCGGCCTCGACAATGTAGGGCGCCGCGCGTTTCTCCAGAAATTCGTTGTCGCCCGTGAACTGATACTGCCGCCAGAAATCCATCGCGATCTGCGCGACCGGCGTGTGATTGGCGCTTTCGCTTTCGGAGTTCATCCCGCGCCTGTCGCAGACGTCCGAAACGAACGCGCCGTCAGCGTGGAAGATCTCCCGCGCGTCCAGTTGCGCGCTGGGAAGGCCCCGGGTCCGGTAGTTGAGATAGGAGTCCACCAGGTCTGCGTGGCCGGCGGCGTTCAGCGGCCAGTACACCTGCTGCTGGTTCCAGTGGAAGTAGAAGTTCCAGTTCTGGACATCACGGTTCCATGTCCATAGTCCGTTGAGGAAGCGTCCGGGATAGGGGCCGCGCTGCGACGCATTGGCGTAATACATCGTGAGATGCCATAGGTTGTCCAGATAGTCGTCGCCGGACTCCATCAAGGATTGCAACCAGAACGTTTTCCACGCTTGGGCATGGGCGGCGAACAGGGCGGGGATTCCCGTCTTTCTCGATGCCGCTAGCGTTTTCTTGACTTCCGCCACGGCGTCGTCCGTCGTCGGTGAAGTCACCGACAAGACAAGGGAGAACTCCTTGTCGGTCTCTCCGGACACATCGATCCGCGCGGCACGGGAGTGTTCGCGGACAAGTGCCGCACGCGTGTTTCCTTCACCGATGACGTTGCAGCCCACCGCAAAGACGCCGCTGTTCAGGCGCTGGGTAAGGTACGCGTTGGCATCGTCCACGGAGACGTCCGTCCCCTCCAAGCCGAGCGCCGGATCCCGGGCGATCATCCTGTACCAGTGGGAGAAGGTCCTCGAACCGTACCGCTCGACGCGCGCCTGGACCGGCACATTCTCTTTCTGATCGCTGGTTACCGTGCAACAGAGCACCCCTTCCGGCTGACTGACAAACGCACGCACCGACACCGCGCCGAAAGGCGTGCGGGACTGGATTGTCAACGACGCGTCTGCCAGGCTCAACCGCGCGGTGAAGTCGGACAGGTAGAATAGATCAAACACCGGCATCTGAAAATCGATAATCAACCGGCATGCGTGCCTGAGGGTAGTGCTGAATTCCTCCTCTTCCGGTTTCCAGTTGTGGAATCTTGTGAACGCAGCATCGTCCCAGAGGTCGCATTTGTTAATGGCAAAGATAAGCTTCGTGTCCTCGCACCAGCACAACACACCGATATCGCCGTTCCCGAGCGGGATGCCCTGCATGGGATCGACCGGCGGAGTCAAGTAGACCAGGTCATGTTTCGCCACACGACCGGGCCAATCGATTTCCCACGAGGCTGTTGCGGGATTGAACTCCGAGTTGGGAAGGGGTTCGGCTGCAAGCGTAGGGATGGAAGCCGTGAGGATGACCATGAGTAGGGCGAAACGGACGAATCGGATCATTCGACGACTCCCTTGTTTGTTGTCGCTTGCGGTCAACGGGACTGAATTCTATTACCCCCGGCGCTAGAGGCACAAGCTGGGTATCGCTGTCTGTTTCGCCAACTCTCGCGCCACCCATCTTCCCCTTACGGCACGAAAGTTTCCCGCAAGGTTGCCATAGATACTTCCGTCTTGGGTTCAAACTGCTCGCCGTTCATATGCGTGACCAGTGACCTGTGCAGGGCGGCGGCGGGTTTTGGAAGTTCTTCCGGTAGGTCCAACCAACAGAAGTGGTGGATCTCCTCGATCTCCTTGTATGTACAGTCCAGACAAGGCACATTCTTTGCCGTCCAGTCCAACACCGCCGCACTGGGCAAATCAGCGGCAAATCAGGGATAGACCGCTCTTTCCAAGATAAGAATAGCACGACCTCGCGCTATCTCCGGTCATCACAATTCGCCCGCCTTGTCGAATGTCCGCGCCTTTCTTCCGTCTTGGCTGGCAATGGTTCCAGCTTCCCGGTCCAGACGACGCAGACACTCATCTCACGCCTGCCTTCACCACCGCTCCCACCGCTTTCTGCCATGCTTTGGGGCGCATGCCATCCCGGCGGGTCGCAGCCGAGTGCAGACTCTCCCGGAGTTCTCGGGATGCGGCCCTGCCTTCACTGCCCCGAAGGAGGCTCCTTGCGTACTTCCGCCGCCGGTGGCTGGGCGGGGAGGGGCGCAGGTTCATGAGCCCATCTCTTGATGCTGTCAAGCATTCCCCGCAACATGTCGGCTGCAAGCCGCTGCGATTGGGCGGCCCGCTGCTTCCGCGCCTCGCTGAAGTGGGTGGCGTAATAAACAAGCGGGCTGTCCGCAATGCTCCACAGCCTGCTGCGAAAGGCCGGGTTGTCCACATTGAGGCAAATATCAGCCGCTTTGACAAAGGCGGGGTCTTTGCGCATGGCCTCCGCCTCGCTTTTGTCAAGGAGGATGACCGGATTGAGAAGGTCGTTCCTGGCCACAATCGTGGCCTTGCGGTTGTTCCAGCCGTCCTGATCATATGCGGTCACGCCGAATATTTGCACGGCGGCGGACCAGAGGACTGCGGCCGTGAAGAGTCCGCCAAGGAGAATGTTGCGCCGCGGCAAATCCATCACCGGAACAAGCATGAGCGACATGAACACCGTGATGTCCAGAACGATGCGATATCCATAGGACCATCCGCCCCACCAGCAGAAGAATTTCGCCTCCACGCAAAGTATCAGCAGTGCGGCCACGACAAAGGGCCTCAGCACGGCGTGCTTTGGAGTGGTCCAGACACGCACCATGCCCGGAATCGCCAGGAGCAGGAAGGGGGAATAGACAAACAAACCGCGCGCCGGGCTTGCGAGCAGACCGGCAAGCCCCTGCGACAGGGGGGTCTGCCAGAGCGCCGATGCACCTGTCATCGTCACGGCAACATTTCGGCTGGTCACGTCCTGCCCGAAGGCAAAAGGCGATCCCAGGTAATGGTAATTATGGAAAGCCAGCGCAACGCCAAAGGGCAGCCCGGCCAGGAGGTATGCGGCAAAGGCGCGCCGGTCCCGCAGGGCCAGCCAGACTCCCGCGCACAATACAACGATGGCGCTCGTCGGACGGCACCACACCGCCATGGCCCAGGCTATGGCGCACGGCGCGGCCAGCCAGAACACCCGCTCAATTCGGACGAAGAGGCAGGCGCCCAGAGCAAGGTAGAACAGGGTCGGGGTCTGCTGCCAGAGTCCCTGGCTGCACGTGCTCCACACGCATGTGCCCAAGCCGTAGGCCAGCGCGATGATCAGGGCGTTTCGGCGTCCGGTCAGCGCAAGCGCGGCAAGATAGAGGAACACCGCCGACAACGCGGCGAGGGCGGCGGCGGTTTCCCTGCCTGTAAACCACGCGAGTTCCGGGTGCGCGGTCAGATCAGGAACGAAACACTTGACCGTCGCGAAGAAAGGCAGCGCCGTAAGGGCGGGGCCTATGCCGTAAATATTCACATAACGTCCGGGTGTGGTGCTTTCGACAATGAAATACTTCGCCCCGACCAGTTCCAGCGTCCCCTCCGCGTACTGCCGCCGCGACGCCTCATCCCAGCGGAGAATCTCCACCGGGCCGCCCCCGTTTTCCTTGCCGGAACGCCAATCGAACAGGGAGGGATCGCTGTCAACCGTAAAGGTGAGATTGCCGGAACTCAGTATGCGAAGGGCCTGCCACACATTTGGCTTCATGTCGCTGACACACATGTATTCGGGGTTGAGGCTGTAAACCACAAATAGAAAAATGAACAAGAGCCAGGCTCTCCCCGGCGGCGTCCGGCTTTGGCCGCCGGCGCTGCTCTCGGGAGAGGCACAGCAGGTTCCTGCTTCGGATGCTTCAACGCTTTCGCTCACTGGCGGGGTCTCCTTTTCTCATTCACACCTTTTTCCAAAGCATTCGGCAGTCGCGGGCGCGGGCAAATGCTCGTTCATCGGAGCCCTTCGGCCGGAACACACTGCCTGATCTCTTCAAGGTTCAACGGCGCGCGGAATTGGCGCCGCGGCGTGCCTTGCACCGCACGGGGCCGCAGGCTTAGTCTTGTGTTTCCGGCGCCTTCTCTCCCACGCAGATGAGCGAGTTGTGGCAGTGAAACGGCACCCTTTCCAGTATGCGGACAACCGGCATGGCGAGTTCGAACAGCCTCATCTGCCCGATGGACAGGGTTTTCTTGCGAAGAATCTTTCCTGAAACACGCCATCCAAAGCCGCCCACGCGGTTGAAACCCTCACATGACAACACCCGAAATCCGGCCTCTTCCATTTTTGACCGGAGTTCCTCTGCGGTGTACCGGCGGTAGTGCCCCACAGCCTTGTCGACTCCGGAATACATCGCCGGATTATTGGGAACGAGGACAACTGCGCGGCCCCGCGGGGCGAGTATCTCCTGAAAGTTTCGAAGAACCTGCACATCATCTTCCACGTGCTCCAACACATTGGAGCAAAACAGGCTGTCCGGGGGCCTGCCGTTCAGGATGCGCCCAAGAGATGGCCTGTCTTCCAAGTTGCACTGGTAGACGCTTATGTTTGCAAGATGGCCGTAAGACTTCTTGAGTTTGTCAACGTAGACGGGGTCAATATCCACGCACACCAGCCGTCTTTTGTTCAGGACAAACTTCGTCAGCGTCCCTATGCCGCAACCGGCTTCCAACACCTCGTCGCCGATCCATTTCTCAAGCCTCGAAAACAGCCACCGGTTGAAGTGCTTGGCCCTGTCAAGCGATTGCAGGATGAGAAAGCCTTCATTGTCGCAGTACCGCCTGTCAAAATACCTGTACCGAACCGTGGCCACCAGGGCGCGAAATGCATCCCCGGGGCCGATCTTCTTCCCCTCTTCATACGTTCTGCCCCGATAGGAAATCGGAACTTCATATATGCGGGCGCCCCACCGCGCCAGTTTAATGACCAGTTCAGGCTCGAGGTCAAATCCCGCGCTTCGAAGGTTCAACTGTCGGAGTATGTCGCCCCGAACGAGTTTGTAGCCGGTTTCCATGTCCGTCAGGTTGAGGTCGCTGACCACATTGACTCCCAGGGTGAGAATCCTGTTGGCCACGGCATGCCAGAAGAACATGGCCCGCGAATACCGGCCCACCAGGAACCGGGATCCCAGTACGGCGTCAGCCACTCCGTCCAGCACGGGTTCAAGCAGTTTCTCATAGTCACGCGGGTCATATTCGAGGTCCGCATCCTGAATAATGGCCCAATCCCCGGTCATGTTGGCGATCGCCGTCCGAATGGCCTTTCCTTTTCCCTCATTCTGCTCGTGAAGGACAAGATGAACGCACTCGTGCTCCCGGGCAAATCCATCCAGGAATTCCCGACTCCCGTCGGACGACATG
>CAIXUF010000578.1 GCA_903922535.1 Candidatus Hydrogenedentota bacterium | reverse complement strand
GTCAATTTCAGGGCGCAACTGGATTACGGTCATCTGCAAATTCCCGCGGGCAAATCGGCGACGCTGGAAACCCTGGCCATTGGCCTGTTTGACGACGCCCGCATCGGCGAGGAGCTTTATGCCGGCCTCATCAAGAAGCAATACGACATCCGTCTCCGGCCCATGCCCACGGTGTATTGCTCATGGTATGCGGAAAAGAACGGCATGGCCGGGGATGAGAAGTCGACGGTGGAGCTGGCGAAATTCGTTGCCCGGGACCTGAAGCCCTTCGGGCTGGGCGTTGTCCAGATTGACGACGAATGGCAGGACGGCGGCAAATTCAACGGCCCGCGCCGTGGTTTTGACCGGGCGCGCCCCGACGGCCCCTACCCGCACGGCATGGCGCCGGTTGCCGCGGCCGTCGAACAGGAGGGGCTGACCTTTGGCCTCTGGTGGCTGCCCTTTGCGCGGAACCACCAGGCCCCGGAGTACAAGGACCGCCAGGACTGGTTCGTGAAGCGTGACAACGGAAAGCCCTACGAGACGGACTGGGGCGGAACCTGCCTCGATCTGACGCACCCGGAAGTACAGGCGCAGCTCGCGGAGATTGCCCGCGCGTACCGTTCCTGGGGCGTGAAGTACTACAAAATGGACGGTCTTTGGACCGGTGCGGCCTGCGAGCAGATTTACGTAAACGACGGGTACAAGGACGACCATTTCGGCAACAACCAGCCCTTTCATGACCCGGCCGTCACCAACATCGAAGCCTACCGCAGCGGGCTGAAACTGCTGCGCAAGAGCGCCGGAGACGATGTGTTTTTTTCCGGCTGCTGCGTCGCGCAGAACATGCGCGAGCTTTCCGCCATTGGCTTGGTCGATTCCATGCGCATCGGCCCCGACTACAACGCCGACGGCGTCGGCATCAAGACGGGCCCCCTGCGCGGTTCGCGCCTCTATTTCTTGAACGGACGCGTCTGGTGGAACGATCCCGATCCGCCCATCGTGCGGCCTTCGGGCAGCGGCATGGGCATCAAGCCCGTCTCGCTCGACGAGGCGCGGCTTGGCGCGTCCTGGGTTTCGGTGGCCGGGCAGCTCTTCCTGGTCAGCGACTGGCTTCCCGAACTGCCCGCAGAGCGCATCGAGGTGCTGAAACGCACCATGTCGCACCATGACGCTGTGGCGCGGCCCGTGGATTACTTTGACAACGCCATGCCGACCACATGGCTCGTCACCGCGGCAAACGACACCGTCCGCCGCGACGTCATCGGCGTGTTCAACTGGGAAGGCGACGAGTTGAAGACCAGTTATACGCCGTCCAGACTCGGCCTGGCCCCGGCGCAGCGGTATTATGCCTTCGATTTCTGGGCCAACGCCCCGCTGCCGGATTTCGGCGAAAAGTTCGACTGTGCGGTGTCGGCAAAATCCTGCCGCGTGGTGGCCGTGCGCGCCGACGAGGGGCATCCGGTGCTGGTCAGCACTTCGCGCCACGTCACACAGGGCATCATTGATGTCACGGGCGAGAAATGGAGCGGGGATTGCCTCTCGGCAACGGCGAAGGTGGTGGGTGGTGACCCCTATGAATTGCGCATCGCCGGCATGGAGAAATGGAAATGCGTCTCCGCCGCGGTGTCTGCCGAAGACCAGGGCGCGGGCGTCACGATTGAAGCGCTGCCCGCCGAAGCGGGCTGGCTGCGCCTGAAACTTCAGTCGGGTACGGGGCGTGCGGTAAATTGGCGTGTGAACTGTCAAACGGTTTAGTCTGGAATCAGGAGCTGCAAAAACTCTTTTGAAAGGTCCGACAATGCATAAAACAAACATGAGCAGACGCGATTTCATGAAAAGCAGCCTTGCCGCCTCGGCGGCGCTGGGTGTTCCAACGATTCTTCCCAGTTCCGCCTGGGGGGAAAACGCGCCGGGCAACCGCGTAAACGTGGCGCTGCTCGGATGCGGCAATATTGGCAATTACCACAAGAACTGGCTCGTACAGTATCCGGATGCTCAAGTTGTGGCCGTGTGCGATGCCTATAAATCCCGCCGCATTGCCATGGCGGAAGAGCTGAACAAACATTACGGCAGCGCCGACACGGTCAAGGTGTACACCGACTTCCGTGAAATACTCGCGCTTCCCGATGTGGACGCCGTGTTCATCGGGGCGCACGACAACTGGCATACGCCCATGGCCATCGCCGCGGCGCGGGCCGGCAAGAACATCTACTGCCAGAAACCGTTGTCCCTGGACCTGGAACAGACCAAACTCCTGAGAAGGGCGGTCAACGACAACAAAAGGGTCTTTCAGTTTGGAACCCAGTATCGCTCCGAATCGCAGTACCCAAGAATGGTTGAACTGGTGCGCAACGGATACATCGGGGAACTGAAACGGATAGACGTCTGGTGCCGCAATGTGCGCAACGATGTTGACAAATACAACGGCAAGCCATACGGGTCTGCGGTCGAAATTCCCGTGCCCGAAGACCTCAACTTCAATATGTGGCAGGGGCCTGCGCCCATGGTTCCCTACACTTCGGACCGATGCACGCCCTGGGGCGGTTATCACTGTCCCGAGACGTCTCTTGGGTTTGTGGCGGGCTGCGCCATTCATCCACTCGGGGTCGCGCAATGGGGCAACAGGACAGACCACACCAGCCCGGTACGGTACGAGGGAAGCGGCAGCGTGCCGACGGAAGGCATCTTCCGGACGCTGGAGCGGTGGGACATCATGTGCGACTATGAAAACGGGGTGAAGCTCCACATGATGGACATGGAGACAGCCAAGGATGTGGTGATGAAGTATTACACGGAAAAATGGCACGACGGCGACGGGGTGGTGTTCCACGGCACGGAAGGATGGATTGGCGACTTCAAGTTCGGCTCGTTCTATGCCAGCAACCAGAAACTGTGGAAACAGGATCTGAAAGCGGAAGATGAAAGGGTCTACGAGTCCAAAGGCCACGTCCGCAATTTCCTTGACTGCGTGAAATCCCGAAAGGAAACCGTGTGTCCCGTGGAAATGGCCATCCGCTGCGACACCATAGCCCACATGGTCGATGCCACCGCACGGACCGGAAGGGTGATCAACTGGGATCCAAAGGCGGAGCAGATCGTCGGCGACGCGGAAGCGACCGCCTTGCTTACACGGCCGTTCCGTGAAGAATGGAAGGTCTGGTAATTGTGGCCGCCACAACGGGTCGGCGACGACGGGCCCGGTCGGGAGGCCGTCCGCCTTATCGAAGCCATGGGGCTGTCTTCGACGGGGATACAGACCGATGAGACGGCTCCCACGGGAACCGTGACGGTGGCCACTCGGTCGGGCCCTATGACTGGGAAAGCATCATGGACTTTCTGGACTGTCACCTCAAGCGAATAGAATAACAGACCGGTATGCAACGAGAGCCGGTTTCCATTGTGCTCATAGCCCGCCGAGCTTCTGAAGAGACACTGGGAATCGGTGCTGAAGGGTTGCTTCATGGCCGACGGACTTGTCTGGAATGAAGAAACGGATGTTGTTGTCATCGGATTTGGCGGGGCCGGGGTCTGCGCAGCCATCGAGGCGGTCGATCATGGTTCACGCGTGCTGGTGGTCGAGCGTTTCACGGGAGGCGGGGCAACCCGTATCAGCGGCGGGGTCATCTACGCCGGCGGGAGCACGGCCTATCAGAAACATGCCGGTTTCGACGACAACCCCGAGAACATGTTCTGCTACCTTGTAACCGAAGTGAAAGATGCCGTGAGCGAGAAGACGCTCCGGATCTTTTGCGAGGAAAGCCGCGGCAATCTGGCGTGGCTGGAAGCCCGGGGAGTGTCTTTCGACGCCTCGTTTTGCCCCTTCAAGACATCGTATCCCCCCGCGCAATACTACCTTTATTACTCCGGGAACGAATTGCTGCCCCCGCACAACAACAAGGCGCGCCCCGCACCCCGGGGGCACCGGGTGAAGGGCAGGGGTTTGTCGGGGGGGGGCACTCTTCAATCACCTGCGGGAATCGGCCCTTGCAAAAGGCGTACAGGTGCGGTGTCAAAGCAGGGCCAGCGGTCTTGTCGTCGGTGACGACGGCCGCGTAACCGGAGTGGAGGTGTCGTGCATTCCGGCGCGCAGTCTCTGCGGTCTGCTGCATCGATTTCTGGACTGGGCGCTCCACAGGCTGAGGTATGTGGCGATGGCTTCTCCCGCATTCCTCAGCCTGTTCAAGCTCTTGTTCTCCTTGCTCGAGCGGAGGGGGCGCCCGGTCCGGGTGCGCGCCCGCCAGGGCGTGATTCTGGCTGCGGGAGGGTTCGCCTTTAACGGGGACATGGTGCGGGAGTATGCGCCCGCCTATTCCGCCGGAACACCGCTTGGCACCTTGGGCGACGACGGCGGTGGAATTCGGCTTGGCGAGTCCGTGGGGGGCGCTGTCGCGCACATGGGGCAGGTTTCGGCATGGCGTTTTCTCTCGCCGCCTGAGGCCATGGTCAAGGGTATTCTGGTTGACGCCCGGGGAAAACGCGTCTGCAATGAGCAACTGTACGGCGCGCAGGTCGGCGAGGCCATGGTGGAACGTTATGGTGGCAGAGCGACACTCATTGTCGATGCCGACATTTGGCGGGAGGCCCGTCAAGGCATTGGACGGGGCAGGACGCAGTGGTTCCAGACAGTGACAGCGCTCGTTAACCTCCATCTTAACAGGAGGAAAGCAGATACCATCGAAGCGCTCGCATCACGGTGCGGCATCCCCGCAGCAGACCTTCGCGCCACCGTTGAACAGTACAATGAGGCGGCGCGTCAGGGGCGGGACGACTGCGCCGGCAAGGCCGCCCACTTCCTCCACGCGCTGGTCACGCCGCCGTTTTACGCCATCGACTGTTCGCTGGACAGCGCATTGTTCATCTGTCCGATTCTCACCTTGGGCGGGCTCGCGGTCGATGAGGAATCAGGGCTGGTGAAACGCAAAGACGGTTCCGTCATCGGGGGGCTGTATGCGGCTGGCAGAAACGCCGCGGGACTCCCCTCCAAAGGTTATGTAAGCGGACTTGCCCTTGCCGACGGTGTGTTCTCGGGCAGACGCGCTGGCCGTCACGCGTCGGGCTGGGACCGGAAACAGGCATGAAGACACGTTTCGGCGGACGTCAAGATCCGCGCGCCGCTCCACCGGAGGACGACTCCACCGGCAATGCGGGCAATTGGTTTAGTGCGTCCGGTCCATACATGTTTCAAGCGCCGGTTTGGGATTGACAACCAAACGGGGTTCTCAGCGTTGGCCATCTGACAGGTCGGGCACGTCCGGCAGAAGGAATAGCGTATGACATGCAAAGTCATCGGCATCGGCGAACTCCTGTGGGATTTGCTGCCGTCCGGTCCGCAACTGGGCGGCGCACCGGCCAATTTCGCCTACCACGCCCATGCGCTGGGGGCGGATACGGGAATGATCACGCGGGTCGGTGCCGACCCGCGCGGTCGGGAGGCCGTCCACCGCATCGAAACTCTGGGGCTGTCCTCTGAGGGGATACAAACGGACGAAACGGCCCCCACGGGAACCGTCACGGTCGAATTGGACGACAACGGCATCCCCACGTACACGATCCACACAGATACCGCTTGGGACCGCATTGACGCAACGCCGGAGGCGCTGGCAGTGGTGCGCGCGGCCGATGCCCTGTGCTTCGGCAGCCTGGCGCAGCGAAGCCCCCTATCCCGCGAATCCATTCAATGCCTGCTGTCGGCCGCACCCGCCGAAGCTTGGCGTGTTTTCGACATCAACCTCCGCCAGCACTACTACAGCCGCGAAGTCATTGAGCGTTCGCTCCAACTGGCCAACGTGCTCAAACTCAATGACGAGGAGCTCCCGGTGGTGGCGGACCTGTTCGCGCTGGCGGGGGATTCGGCACAGCAGATTGAGTCCTTGGCGGCCGCCTTTGGCCTGAACGTGGTGGCGCTCACCCGGGGCGGTGACGGCAGTCTGGTTTATCGGGACGGGCACTGGTCCGACTGCCAACCGGCCCCGGTGAATGTCGTGGACACCGTGGGCGCGGGTGATGCGTTCACCGCGGCGCTGGTGCTTGGCCTCCTTCACCGTGAGGCGCTTGACGCGATGCATGCGTTCGCCTCGGAAGTCGCAGGATATGTCTGCACCTGCGCGGGCGGGACGCCCACGCTGCCGGAACGATTCACCCGGCATTTTTCGGGATGCCGTCAAGAGCAGCAATGAGGCCCGTTTGCAGGCGCGGACGCGCCTTACAACAGTCCGGCGATAAAGACAAGGGACGCACACCATGAATCTGTCGAGAACAATCGGACGCGTTGCGGCACTGCTTTGCCCTTTCTTGTTTACCGCATGCATTGCACTGCCGCATGGAGGCACGTTCGGCCCACCGTCTCTTGATCACCTTTGCCTGACCCTGGACAAGAAGGTGGTCCAACTGGTCCGCATGCAAAATGACTTCGCGACACTGACCCTGACAGCGGTCTATTCCGATGGAACGACGCGAATCCTTCCTCTCTCCGACGCGTCGATTACGGCCAAGACAAAGCAGGCCAGCGGAAACGTGGAGGTTGCGGCAATCGAGGGCGGCAGAGTCCTTCCCAAGGACGGCGGAATTGCCACGGTTGAGGCTGTGGTCATGCGGGATGGCAAAGAATACAAAGCCTCCACCGACGTGGTGGTTTCGCCCTTTTACCGCGACTACCACCAGACACTGGTGCTCAAACTCTTCCTGGGCATGGAAGGCGTGCCGGTGGAGCGTCTTGGCAAGGAATCGCTGTTCCAGAAACCGCACGACGTGCTGTGCACCTTTGAAGAGGCGCTGGAAGTCATCCGCAAGGCCGACAACCTGACGCGGGGCATCCCCAAGATTATCTACCTTGTCGGCTGGCAGAGGGGCGGACACGACCACGGTTATCCCGCATGGGACGAGGTGAACCCCAAGATGAAGCGGGCCCAAGACGCCACGGCGCTGGACAGCCTCCGCTGGCTCATTCGCGAAGCCAGGCAGTACAACACCACCGTCAGTCTGCACGTCAACATGGTCGACGCCTACAAGCAAAGTCCGCTGTGGGATGAATACGCTGCCAAAGACTGCTTTTCGAAAGATGAGGACGGCCAACTGCTCGTTGCAGGGATACAGATGCAGGGAGAGGACATGTACAACGTGGTCTACCCCAGGGAGTGGGAGGCCGGCCTCGCCCAGCGCCGCATCGACAAACTGATTGCGATGGTCCCCGAGTTGAAAGAGGGGCACACGATCCACATCGACGTGTTTATCGCCCAGCGCGAAGGCGGCAAGCCCCTCAGCCCGTGGCACGCCAAGCCGGAAAACGGCGGCCTGACCCCGGAAAAGTACGTCGAAACACAGCGCAAGATATTCCATTACTGGCGTGATCGCGGTTTTGACGTCACCGGCGAGGGCATCTTCTGGGCCCACCCGCCCGGAGAGGGTTTCACCGGCCTGCAGGCCATGTCCTGGTGGTATCCGGACGACAAGAAATACCAGATGGAAATCCCCGAGTGTCTCATGGCGCGGGGACGCACCGCCCGCGACGGCGACGGCGATTTCCGCTTCGCCTCGAGCATGCACGGCGAGGAAATCTGGCGGCAGGACAAGGACGGCATGCCGGGCTTTCTCGGCATGTTCTGCCGCACCACGCTGCCGTGGTATTACCTCAGCCGTTTGGAACGGATCAGATTTGAGAAGGGGTCGCTTTTCTACAGCGACGGCGTTGTTGCCCAGACCGAAGACGGCAAGAAGATCATACGCAAAGGCGATTTCATTTTTCGCGAGGACGACAACCTCTTCGTTCCCGCCCTGTGGAACCCTGCGGACGAAATCATCGCCTATAGCAGGCTGGGCTACAAGAACAAAACATGGGCCTTGCCGGAGGAGTGGCGTGGCATCGACCAAGTTCGCCTTTACAGGATCACGTTGGAAGGATGCAGACCCGCCGCAGAGACTACTTTGGCAAGCAAGGGAAAACTGGTCCTGTCACTGGAGGAAGGCGAAGCAGTGTCCATCGTGCCCACAGGCAATCTGATTCCCTAAACCAACCGGGTGCCTTCCTGAGAATCTTCCAAAACATGCATGGTTCAAGCGCGTCCAACTTGGTCGTCCCCGGTGTACGGCATAACCGACAAAGGAATGTCCGATGAAGTCCACCCCACTCGTTTTCACCGCCCTGCTGCTCGCACCGCTGACCGCGCTGCACGCGGCCGACGCACCGCGAAAATCCCTGCCGTTGCCCGGCGATACCTTTCTTGTGCAGGGGCGGCCGGCCTTTGTCATTTTCCCGCAGGCGAAGCCCGCGACTGAACCCATCCCGTGGGTTTGGTATGCCCCAACGCTTCCGGGGCTGCCCGGTGACGAAGAGAAATGGATGTTCGAACGCTTTACCCAGGCGGGCAGCGCCATCGCCGGCATTGACGTCGGGGAATCCTACGGGAGTCCCGACGGCCGCGCGCTTTACACGGCCTTCTACGACGAACTCATCAAGAACCGCGGCTTTGCATCAAAACCCGTGATGCTGGGCCGCAGCCGCGGCGGCCTGATGACCCTGTCTTGGGCGGAGGACAATGCGGACAAAGTGGCCGGATTCGCAGGCGTTTACCCCGTCTGCAATTTGGCCAGTTATCCGGGCGCGGAAAAGGCTTGCGATGCTTATCACCTGACCGTGGAAGAGCTTTCCACGCATCTGGCTGATTACAATCCGATTGACCGGCTTGCCTCGCTCGCCAAAGCGGGCGTGCCGCTCTTCGCAATCCATGGGGACAGCGACACGACCGTCCCGCTTGAGGCAAACTCCGGCGAAATGCGCAAGCGCTATGAGGCACTCGGCGGCCGGATGCAGCTCATCGTTCCACCCGGCCAGGGACACAACATGTGGACCGGTTTCTTTCAGTGCCAGGAACTGGTCGACTTCGTCTTGGCCCAGCAGAAACATACGGCTTCGTCCGGCGTTAAGCCCTTGAGCGCGGGCCGTGCCATGGACTATACGGCCGTGTTTGACGCGCCACCCAAGAACGTTCCCACGAAGGCCATGCCGGACGGGCCGCTTCTCGGCAATGGCGACGTGGGCGTCGTGCTGGCAGGACCACCGGAGGCACAGCGCTTCCACATTGGCAAGAATGATTTCTGGACCCGCCACCCGGGCGACGCCAGGGTTATCACCGTCGGCGCGGTTACCCTGTCCATTCCCGCACTGCAAGGGGCCAGTTATCGTCAGGAACAGGACTTGACGCGCGCCGAGGTGCGGGGAACCTTTGCGAAGGACGGCCTCACGGTGCGCACGCGCGCATGGGTGGACGCAAACGCAAATCTCCTGCTGACGCAGGTGCAATGTGAGGGCGCATCGGTCACGCTTTCCGTGCGGTTGACCTCCGGCCCGGGCGGGACCGGCGGTCCCGCGGCAGGTTGGTTCACGCGCAAAGCCGACGACCTCCCTGGCAAAGGGCGCGAGGTGGCGGTGGCCACACACATCATCGGCGCGGACGGATTGGAAGCGACCGTCAAGCCGGGGGAGACGGTCACAGTAACTACGGCGATCCTAAGCGACTTGGACGCGCCGGACTTCCTCGCGACCGCGAAAAACAATGTGGCCGAACTGACACCGCAAACCATCGATGCACGGACAACGCAGCACCGCGACTGGTGGACACAATTCTGGGCCCGCTCCTTCATCGAAATACCCGACAAGGAAATCGAAAAGCACTGGTATGCGGCGCTCTATGCGCTGGGGTCATGCAGCCGGTCCGGCAAGGTGGCGCCCGGACTGTGGGGCAACTGGCTGACGACGGACACCCCCAACTGGCACGGCGATTTTCACCTGAACTACAACTTCCAGGCGCCCTACTTCCTGGCCTACGGCACCAACCATGCGGACCTGACCCTGCCCTTCTACCAGGCCGTGCTGGAATCCATGGACAACGGACGTGCGATGGCGCAACGGCACGGCTGGAAGGGCGTGCATTTCCCTGTCTGCATCGGGCCGTGGGGGGGTGTCTCCGGAGAACCCGGACGGCGACTGGGGCCAGCGCTCCGATGCCGCCTACGCCGCGCTCAATTTCATCTGGTACTGGCAGTACACACAGGACACCGGCTTTCTCCGCCAAACGGCCTACCCCTACCTGCGCGAGGTTGCGGCGTTCTGGGAGGATTACCTGAAGTTTGAAGACGGCCGCTACGTGATCTACAGCGACTCCATTCATGAAGGGTCCGGTCCCGACTTCAATCCGATTCTTTCGCTGGGATTGGTGCGCGCACTGTTCAAGAACATGCTTTCGATGAGCGCCGAACTCAACGTGGACGCCGACAAGCGCGTCCAGTGGCAGGACATCCTCGACAGGCTCAGCGCCTTCCCGCTCCAAGAGCGTGACGGCAAGACGGTGTTCCGCTATTCCGAAAAGGGCATGAATTGGTGTGACGGCAACACGCTCGGCATACAGCACATCTTCCCGGCCGGCGCCATCGGGCTGGACAGCGACCCGAAACTCTTGGACATCAGCCGTAACATGATCGACGCCATGCACCGGTGGACCGACAACAACGGCTTCTCCTCGTGGTACTCCGCCTGTGCAAGGGTGGGCTACAACCCGAAACGCATCCTCGAAGGTCTGCGCCATGAATGCGACACCCATTCCGCGCCCAACCTGCTCCTCCAATACGGGGGCGGCGGCATCGAGAACTGCAGCGGATTCCTCGCCGTAAACGAGATGCTCCTCCAGAGCCACGAGGGCGTGATCCGGCTCTTTCCCTGCTGGCCTTCGGAGATGGACGCAAGCTTCGGCACCCTGCGCGCCGTCGGCGCGTTCCTCGTTTCCGCGGAACTCAAGGGAGGTGTCATCTCCGGGGTTACCATATTCAGCGAAAAAGGACAGGATTGTGCCATCGTCAATCCCTGGCCGGACAAGAAGGTGCTGGTTGTCAGAAATGGAAAGGAAGCAGAAACCCTGTCCGGCGGCAGGTTCACGATCAAAACGTTCATCGACGAGACCCTTGAATTCCACATGGTCCCGTAGCGAAAGTCAATCCAGCGCCCCCCCTTCCCGCTATATGCCGTCCGAGGCGTCCTTGGCGTTCATGCGCTCCAGCTCGATGGCCGCGTAACGGTGACGCGCTCCCTTCAAATTGCCGCCGCATGCGCCGGCCAGGATCAGGCCCAGCAGCCCGCAGGGATACCAGTATGCGTAGGGTACATTGGCGAAGAACAGCGCGATTCCGACGGCCATCAGGAGCAGTCCCAACACAACGGACCCCACCAATCCGCGCAGCACAAACTCCTTGGCTCGGCCTTTGGAGACAAGATACGCGATGGTTGCGCCCCAAATGCCGATGAGCGAGCCGGCGATCCCGCCAACAAGACCCAGGAGCGGGCCGCCGGGAATCCCCGCCATGCCGGTACTCTCCTCGGTCACCTGCACATTCCGAACCCAGAGTGTGCCCTTTCCCTTCACCTGCACGCCAAATACCACCTCTTTCAGATCCATTCCCAGCGGCAGCCCCAAAAAGGACTTTGTTTCGCCCCATTCCGTGCGGCGGCCCTGCGGTTCCAAACTGCTGCAACAGTCGGTTCTGCCGACAAACCGCCACTCCATCTTCAGGCAACCCCACCCCGGTGAATCATCCAGGCAGATCTGCGCGGTATGGTGAAGTCCCAGCCAACCCTTCCATTTCCACTTCGAGGGAACATGTACCAGCGGGACAAACGTGCAGTCCGGCACGTCAAAGCCTATTTTGAGCGCAGGCGAACCGTCCGGTGACTTGCCGGGGTCGCTAGAAATCGAGACGCCCGGCGGCAACTCACGGGTGTACTGACTCACGTCGTTTGAGGTGGGGTAGGTTAGCAAAGGCGCCGTGGCCGCCCCGGCAGAAAGCGCCGCCGTCAAGCTCAGAAGGGTTGCGACTGTGATGGTTCTCATGATGTTTGCTCCTCGCCCTGATTGGCGTTTGTTTCCTGTTCCGCGGGTTTCCTGTCATTTAGTATTGCCAGATGCGTTTCCAGCAGTTGCCGGGCGGTGGCGGTATCCATCCGGCCCTCCGCCGCCAGCACCCGTATCTGGCGGTGGAATTCGTCCACCGCGCCCGGCTGGTCGGCCGTCCGGACCTTCTCGATGAGCCGATCGAGCCGAATGCGAATCGTCGGATAGGAGATGCAGTATTCCTGGGCCAGAGCTTTCAGCGAGCCGTCAGCCAGCAAAAAACGCTTGAGGAACTGCCAATCCTCATCCGTGAGTGCCATTGTCCATGCTGGCGGATTGGCCATCGGTTTACCCAATGCTTTGCCCCTCCCTCCAAAACTGGAGAGAGCGTTGCGGGAACTCCGTGAACATCAGCCATGCCTCCCGCTATATGCCGTCCGAGGCGTCCTTGGCGTTCATGCGCTGCAATTCCATCTCGGCATAGCGGCGGCGCACACTCTTCAAATTGCCGCCGAACACCGCGGCCATGATCAGGCCCAGCAGCCCGCAGGGATACCAGTAGGCATAGGGCACGCTGGCGAAGAACAGCGCGACTCCGGCGGCAAAGAGAAGCAGTCCCAACGCGATGGATGCCACGGCGCCGTGCAGCACGAACTCCTTCGCGAGGCCCTTGGAGCTCAGGTAGCCAAACAGGGCCCCCCACAACCCCAGAAGCGAGCCGGCAATGCCGCCGACAACGCCCATGAGGGCGCCGCCGGGCAGTCCGGGCACACCATTAGTTTCCTCGGTAACCCGTGCGTCCCTGACCCAGAGTGTGCCCTTTCCATTCACCTGCACGCCGAACACCACTTCAATCAGGTCCATTCGCAGCGGCGATCCCAGGAATGGGTCGCTCTCGCTCCATTGTGTCCGGTCGCCGCGTGGTTCCATGCCGCCGCACCATGCGTCGTTGCCCCCGACGAACCGCCACCGCATCTGAATATTGCCCCAGCCCGGCGAATCGTCCGCGCAGACCTGTGCGGTGTAACGCAGTCCCAGCCACCCCTTCCATTTCCATTTCGAGGGAACATGCACCAGCGGAACGAACTGGCCGTCGGGAACGTCGTAGGTTATCTTAAGAACGGGCTTGCCATCGGGCGATTTGGCAGGGTCACTGGAAACCGCGACCCCCGGCGGCAGTTCGCGGGTGTACGGGGTCACGTCGTTTGAGGTGGGGTAGGATAGCAGCGGGGTTGTGGCCGCCCCGGCCGAAAGTGCCGCTGCCAAGCCCAAAATGGTCGTGATCGCGATGGTTCTCATGATGCTTGCTCCTCGCACTGACTGGCGTTTGTGTCCTGTTCTGGGGGGTTCTTGTCATTCAAAACAGCCAGATGGGTTTCCAGCAGTTGCCGGGCTGTGCCGGCATCCATCCGGCCCTCCGCCACCAGTACCCGGATCTGGCGGTGAAATTCATCAATAGCCCCCGGCTGGTCCGCGGCCCGGACCTTCTCAATGAGCCGGTCCAGCCGGATGCGGATTGTCGGGTAGGAAATGCCATATTCTTGCGCCAGCGCCTTTAGCGAGCCGTCAGCCAGCAAAAAGCGCTTGAGAAACTGCCAGTCCTCCTCCGTCAGCGCCATCGACCATGCAGGTTGTTTGACCATCGTTTGTTCCAAACTTTGATAAAGTGAAAGCAAGATTTAACTTTCTTATACCAGAAGATGTGCAAAAAGTCAATAAAATTCATGTGAAGTTGTGTTTTATTTATTCCCGCGAAGAGATGTCCCTTGGAATTCACATTAATAGATAACCGTCCTTCCGTGCGCGCCCACGGACGCGCCCGCCATTGCCGAAACAGGGTTCATGCCCTGTTCTCCTTTGATCCATGGAACCAAACAGGGCAAGGTGAACATTACATCCACTCCGTATTGCGCTGTTCACTCCATGCCCGGTCATTGATGGATTCCCGCGACTCACGCCGGATTCTTTTGGAGCGAGTGAAAACGTGCCCTGGTCGGTTGACCAGAAACGTCTTTGACAGTTTGGCGAGCGATAGATGGCTTGGACATTGTTGTTTATAGCCGGCGTGGCGGAGATTGTGTTTGCCCTGAGTCTGAAATACAACCAAGGCTTCACCAGATTATGGCCGAGTGTCGTCACCCTGCTTTCCGGGTTGTCCAGCTTCCTTCTTCTGATGCTGGCCCTCAAGACACTGCCTGTCGGCACATCGTATGCCATAAGGACCGGCATGGGGGTGGTGGGCGTGGCACTTGCCGGGATAATTCTGTTCAAAGAATCGGCGGACGTTCTCAGGCTGGTGTCGATTGCCCTGGTGGTTGTCGGCATCATCGGACTCCGATTGACACACACTCCGTAGCCGCGGTTTCAGCCGAATACATTACGGAGAATTGGCTCGGGAACAGAAGGTGAAAGGCGATGTGC
>CAIXUF010000577.1 GCA_903922535.1 Candidatus Hydrogenedentota bacterium | reverse complement strand
CGCTGCTGACCCCCACGGCCACATTCTTCGACTTTTACGTTGCCCTGGGCGCCGCCAGCGTCGACCTGGGCCTCACCTTCGACGAGCGCATGAACATCGCCGCCGGCGGCCGTGCCGTTGAAATTGAACCGCCCGAGGTGGCGCTGCTCGGACTGCGCAACCTGCGCGCCGTGCCCGTGAAGAACAAGGACAGCAAGCCCGGCGTCGCCCTGACCTGGGACAACCCGCCTGCGGGCAGTTTCACCCAGTTGGTCCTCATCCGCAGCATCGGTTCGTTTGCCCTGCGGCCCAGCGACGGCACGCTGCTTACCCTCGGACAGAACGCCACCAAGTATCTTGACATGAATGTGAGCCCCGGCGTGGAATACTTCTACACGCTCATCGCCGACCTGAGCGCCGGATTCCCGGAGGTGGCCTACGCCCGCGCCATTGCCGGCGCGCCGGCGCCGAGCTTCCTCTCGCAGGCGTTTGGATCCGACACGCTGCTGGAAGCGGCGGGGGTGCACCTCGAAGCGATGGACCTCGCCTACTCGCAGATCACCTTCTCGCCGGTTGGCGCGCCCATGGGCCCAATCTCCGGCGACTCTCCGGGCTGCTCCTATCAGAACTACGAGGGAACCATCCAGAAGAACGTCTACGCGCTTCCCGTGCCGCGCGACGACGCGAAGGGCGGCGCGACGATTCTGACATTCTCTGATGACGGCGTCATCCGCATGCTGCTGGACGGCAACACCTTTCCCTATTTCGGCAAGCGGTACACCGAACTGTACGTCGCCGCGAACGGGTACATCTCCTTCCAGGACCTGACGCTGGATGCCGACCTGGCCGCCGTGCTCAACTTCCCATCGCTGGCGGCCCACTTTGCCGTGCCGCGCATCTCGTTCCTCTTCAATAATTTCGCGCCCAACATGGGCGGCGAGACGTGGGCCCGCGATCTGCCGGACCGCAAGGTGTTCACCTTTGTGAACATGCCGTCGTGGCCAAGTTCCCTGCCGGTGGACAACGTGGGCCGCAGCACGGTGCAGGTTGAACTGTTCTACAGCGGCGAGATCCGGTTCACGTATCAGAGCCTTGGCGCAGCCAACGCCGATGTCGGCATCTCGGACGGGCTGGGCGCGCCGCGCGAGCCGTCACTCGAGTTCACCAATCTGCAGCAGGCCTACACGATGCCCGATTTGTCGACGCTGCCCACAGTGCCGCAAAAGCTCAGCATCGCGCCGGCCGCGCCGGTGGTGGTGGACGCCGGAGACCTGATCACGGTGGACTTCACGACCAACAGTCCGCAGGGGCTCGCCGGTGCGCCTGTCTACTCCGCCACGTGGGATCACGCGGGAGCCGCGCCCTTCGCCGACCTGCGGAACGGCACGGGCCGTCTCAACTGGCAGACCACCCCCCCAGACAAGGGGGTCTGGAACATGCGTGTCCTTGCCCGGCAGGGCGGACAACTGGCCTACCAGGACATCCGCCTCTTCGTCGGCCGCACCTTTGAGAAACCGACGGCGCGCAACCTGGCCATTTCGACCAACACGCCTTTTGAGGATCCCACCCAGAGCCGGTCGGTGCCCGTCAAGCGGCCCCTGGCGGCCTCCTATGAGTACTTCAACGCGCTGGCCGCGCTGGACCCCGCCTACTACGGCGAGGGGGCGACGTCCGTCTACTGGTTCCGCAACGGCCAGATTGTCTATGACCTGATCGACCGCGATGTCGTCCCGGCGGAGGCGCCGCTTGCCGGCGACCGCTGGTGGTTCGGCGTGGTGCCGGTGACCGCCAACTATATCGCGGGCGACATGGTGCTGTCCCCCGTAATCACCATCGTCGGGTTCCCCGTGCTCACGTCCGTCACCCCGGCCTTCGGCCTCACCGTCGGCGGGGACCAGGTCAGCATCCGCGGCGAGCGCCTTTCCGGCGCCACGGCGGTCACCTTTGGCGGCGTGAAGGGCGTGAACCTGAGGGTCATGGGCGAGACCGAGGTGCAGATCACCACGCCGCTGCACCCGGCCGGGCTGGTTGACGTCGTGGTGGAGTCCGTGGACGGCGTGGGCCGCATCACGAGCGGGTTCCGCTTTGTCGGCGACGGCTCCGAACTGTTCAAGGAAGACGTGAACAAGGACGGCCGTGTGGACGCGGTGGACATCCAGTTGGTCACCGGTTCGGTGCTGCAAACCGCCACGGTTGCCAAGGCGGCCGTGGATGCCGATGTCAACGGCGACGGCAGGGTGGACGCCAGCGACATTCAGGCTGTGGTGAACAGGGCGCTGCGCAGATAGCGCGCTAAGGTAATCACGCATTCTTCAAGGCCGCCCGGGACAACCCGGGTGGCCTTTTTTGTGTGAGTGTTGGGGAAAGGGGGACGGGAGTTATAAAGGGTGCCAGCCACTCTTTGACATTTACAATCGCTTCGAATCCGCCCCGCGCTGGGCGAGCGCGAGCGCCGAAGGTGTTTGACAACCAACGATTGCGGGTGCCTCATGAATGAGAGTCTCGTTCTCCAGTGCCGCCACCATGAATAGCGCGTAGTCCACGCGACGCGTGATATTGCTTGCAAGCATAGGATCTCCCACATGCGGGCTCCATGCCGGCAGGCCCTGACTTTCACCTTCTTCAAGGTCGCTCCCACGCACGACCGTCCATAACGTATCGCTGGCAAACACCCGGCGGCACGCTTCCACTTGGTCGCCGACATCGACCAAGCGTATCAGCCGCGCCAGCCAACTGAAGACCCTCACGAACATTTTGAAGGACAACGAGTACACGTCCTTGTCATCTCGCATGATGTGCCAACCGCAGGAAAAGACAAGCCGCGCGCCCGGACGTGCATAGTCAAGTACTGCCTGTGCCGTTCCCGTTGAGTACTGCCGTACCCCCCAGGGAACCAACACGGTCAGCACGCCGTCACACCCCGCGACAGCCGTTTTGATAACCTCACGGTCATTTGTCGCTCCCGGGATGACCGTGATACGCCCTTTGAACGCTTCGAGTTTGCCAACGCTTCGCTCTCGACAAACACCAACGACCTGGTAGCCCCGATCGAGCGCGTGCTGGACCATGTACTTTCCCAGTTTTCCGGAAGCTCCGACAATGCAAACCTTCATCGATGCGCTCCTCCCGTCGGACATTCAGCGACACAACTTTCTTAAGTCCAGCGGCGCCGCGATAGCGCCGTCTGCGGCAACAAATTGCCAGCGGCCAATAAGATGAGTCCGTCAGCCGCGGCTGGATAACAAGCAACACAACCGCAAGCTGATTACCCTGATCCAGGAAACTGAATGCCTGTAACCTCCGCCTGGAAGAACACAAAGCAATCATCGTCACCAAACAATAACGTACCAAACAATAACGGGGAGCCGCCACCATCTTTATTCATGCTTGTCCTGCACTCTCATATGTGGCTGGCATGTCCGGAGTTGTGCGCATCGTCATCTCCGGCGCTGCGCATCATAAAACGCAACGAGGCAATAATATGCAGGATGCGTTCTTCGCCGATGATGGCAGTCACCTTTATCTGACTTGCGAATCGCGGCGGTTATCGCGAAGATTACAACCCTTCTTCAATGGCACGGCGTTCCAGGGCGAGAATGCGGTCGCGGTACTGGGCGGCCGTCTCGAAGTCCATGCGGTCCGACGCCTCGCGCATTTTCTTGCGCAGTTTCGCCACGGCGCGGCCGAGGTCTTCGGCGGCCACGTAGAGATCGGGATCCTCCGCGGCCATGGGCACGGTGACGTAGTCGCGCTCGTTGATGTTCCTGAGCAGGTCGGGGATGGCCTTTTGGATGGAGCGCGCGGTGATCTTGTGCTTCTTGTTGTAGGCGACCTGCTTCTTGCGGCGCCGGTCCATCTCATCAATGGCGCGGCGCATGGATTCGGTCATCTTGTCGGCGTACATGAGAACGCGCCCGCCCAGGTTGCGGGCGGCGCGCCCGCAGGTTTGGATGAGGCTGGTCTGGGAGCGCAGGTAGCCCTCCTTGTCCGCGTCGAGTATGGCCACGAGCGACACCTCGGGGATGTCGAGGCCCTCGCGGAGCAGGTTGATGCCCACCAGCACGTCGTACTGGCCCTGCCGCAACTGGCGGATCAGCTCGATGCGCTCCAGTGTCTCGACGTCGGAATGCATGTACCGAACGCGCACGCCCAGGTCGCGGTAGTAGTCGGTCAGGTCCTCGGCCATCCGCTTGGTGAGCGTGGTTACCAGCACGCGTTCGCCTCGGGCCGCGCGCTGGCGCACCTCATCGAGCAAATCGTCGACCTGGTTGGCGGCGGGGCGCACCTCTATCTCGGGATCGACCAGACCCGTCGGCCGGACCACCTGTTCGACGATGACGCACTCGCTCTTCCGCAGTTCGTAGTTGGCGGGGGTGGCGCTGACGTAGATGACCTGATTCATCCGCTCCTCGAACTCGTCAAAGGTGAGCGGCCGGTTGTCGCGCGCGCAGGGCAGGCGGAAACCGTATTCAACAAGCTGGTCCTTGCGCGAGCGGTCGCCCTTGAACATGGCCGACACTTGGGGAATCGACATGTGGCTCTCGTCGATGACGAGCAGAAAGTCCTTGGGGAAATAGCTGATCAGCGTGTTCGGCGCCTCGCCGGGCATGCGCCCGTCGAGGTGCCGCGAATAGTTCTCAATGCCCGAGCAGTAGCCGGTCTCCTCAATCATCTCAAGATCGTACCTGGTGCGCTGCTCGAGGCGCTGCGCCTCCAGTTCCCGGCCAGCGCCGCGCAGTTCGCGGAGCCGATCCTCCAGTTCGGCGCGGATGGTGACCAGCGCCCGGTCAAGGGAGGACT
>CAIXUF010000576.1 GCA_903922535.1 Candidatus Hydrogenedentota bacterium | reverse complement strand
TCGTCGGGCATGTCATTCGCAAGGAAATCGGGACGCCCGTCGGCCGAGGGCACGTCCACTGCGACTACGTGCGTCGTTGGGTGTATGGTTACCCGGTCCATCGCGGACCGCACAGTCTCCCCAAGGTCTGTCGTGTGCTTGAAAGTGGCATCAAAGTCAATGAACTTCCCTTGCAGCGTCGCTGTCATATTCCATTGCGCCACCCCGGTCGCTCCCGGGGCCATTGTGCCGAAATCCGCCATCAGCGAGGGCGTCTTTTGCTCGCCGTTGACTTCCGAAGAGAGTATCTGGAAGCCGATGAGAAGCCCCTTTTCGTTTTCGATAATGCGAGGCTGGCCCGACATGATGCTCAATTCGTTGGCCGCGCCCGCTCCGCTGTTCTTTACGAGCAGTCCCAGCGCAAAGGGGACGGCCGGTTCGATTTCCTCCGTGAACGGGTCGTCGCCGTAGACGGTTTCCTCAAGGAAATAGTCCAGTTCCAGCTTGGGATCAGGATACACGTCAATGGCCACCGGGAACAGCGGTATGGTGGATGTGGTGCCGCCCATGGTGTACTGCATCGTGCCGGAGACGAAGTACGTCCTCATGCCGTCGGGCGCGGCATCTTGTCCGGGAATGAGGGTCCATTTCCCCGATCCAGAGCTTAGGGGAAGAATCACACCACTGCCGTCCAAGGCACCCACTCCAGACAACTCGGGCCCCTGGATCGCAAACAGCGCCGTGGCGCCTGCGCCCAACGCGTCCTTGACCTGGAGAGCCACGGAGAGCGCTTCAATGGATTCACTCTCGTTTTCATTGCTGATGGTCAGCGATGCCGCAAAGGCCGCGCGGGTCAGCACCGCCCGCTGATCAATCTGAATCTTGACGCGCGCGCAAACGCCCGCCTCATTTTCTTCCTTCGGTGTCAGTTCCTTTTCCGCGCCGGTTTGCGGCTTCTCTATTTTGGCATCCGATGAAACAGAAACCTCCTTCACTCGGGCCGATGCGCCCGCCGCGGCTGCCGCCGCCGCATGACATGAGGCAGGCTGGATAAAGGAACCACCACCACCATGCGGTCCTGGCCCCAGGCTGCCGCGGGTCCTGTCAACGACACTTGGGCCACCGCCACCGCCGTAACCACCAGAATTGCAGGGAGACAACAATTTCCTAAAGAAAGTCATTATCGAATTGCCGATGGTGCCGCCGCATTTATAGCAGTAGTTCAACTTCAAATTGGGCAGGGAACAACCATTACCGTTCCCCTTAGCGGTCGCCTTGCTCTGTGTCGAATTCTGGTAGATTTTCACGGGCACAACCCGTTTGGACATGGCCGGAATGGTCCCGAGATCCGTGACCAGCGGTTCGACCACCCACTCGCCCTGGTTCGTCACCTCAAACTTCGCCATCTCCGCGGCAATCAATCCGTGGTTCTCAATCACCATGTCCACCTGCTTGGGCACGTCAAGATCAATGATCTCGGGGGTCATGGTGACCACAGGCGCCGGAACGTGGGTTTCAAACAGCGCCTGAACGCTTATGTCATATTGATCGGGAATCGCAGTGGGAATCACGGTCCACTCGTAGTGGACGGAGTCAATGGGCAGGAATGCGGTGATCTCCGTCACCGTGCCGCTGGAGGTTTTTACCGTCCCCGAGGCCGATACATGCTTGGGCGCGGAAACGTCAACGTAACAATACCCTTCGGGGATATTCTCGAACAGGACCACGCCATCGGCATCGGTGACCGCCTCGAATCCAAGAGGCTGTTTTGTGTCAACATCAAGCAAGCGAACGGTGGCGCCGGCAAGCTTGGGATGTCCTTCTGTATAGTAGCTAGCCTCATCCTCGACAGTCACCCGCAGGCTTCCCTTCAGGTCCGAAACGCAGGTGAACTCGAAGGGAACGGTTGTGTCGGCGTCCAAACCCGCGATGACGATCGTGCCGGTGTACGCCCCCAACTGAAGGTCCGCGGACGGCATCAGCAGGAGCTGCACCGTCGCGGTCTCACCGGGCGCAATCGGGCCAACCGTTTCAGGCGTCGCCAGGGTCATCCAGGCGACCTGGGGCGGAAGGACCTGCAACTCCGGCGTGGCGGCCGATCCCACATTGGCCACCTGGAACGAGTACAGGGTCTGGCGTGTTTCGTTCACGGTGCTCCGGAGCATGTCCGCGCGGAGCGTCTCCGGGGTGATTTGCAGCACGGCCGTTGCAGGACGGACGTCTATCTGCAGGGGCACATTGCACACGGCCCCCTCCTGGGTGGCCAGGGAAAGCGTGGCGTCGTAGACGCCCACGGCCACCGCCTGCGCGCCGAGCGCAACTTCCACACTCACTTCGCCCGAACCGTCAATGCCGCATTGGGAGAAACTGATACCGGCGCTCATTCCGGCGGGAAGGTTGTTTGCCGTTCCCGTGAGCTGTGTCAGCGGAAGATCACCGGAATTCCTCAGCGTGAGCACAACCACCTGGGCCTGCTGGTCCTGCAGGACCCGCGTGGACAGTTCGGCGGGATCGGCCGACATGCCCCACAGACGGAACGTGTCCTGCACCGCGTCGGGCACGGCATCGGCCGGTCCGGCGGTCAGGCGGTACAGGCCCGCCTCGGTCGGCAGGGGCTCGAAAAGCAGCGTGAATTCGCCGTTGGCGTCCGTCACGGCAGTCAACCGGCGGATCAGGCCGCGCACCTCGACATTGACGCCCACCCCCACGTTGGGCATGGGATTGCCATTGCCGGCAGTCGCCAGCCCGGCCAGCGGGATGGGCGTGCCGGCCGGAGCCGACTTGAGCCCGGCAGTGACGGAAACGTTGAACGTCTGAACCTCAAAGGTGCCCGAGTAGCCGGCGTTGTCCAGTTCGCCGCCGTCGGCCCCCTCATTGACCGTGTTTGTGAAGTCTGTGATGACCATGATTTGGTAGTGACCCGGCACTGTCGGGTATTGGAACGTTAGCCGGCGCTGATAGTCGTCGCCGATGGCCAGGCTTTCCGAAACCGGCTCGTCCACAAGAAGCACCTGCCCGCCTGTCTCGGTGTTGACGGCCACGACATGGTCTGTCCACGAGCCCTGGAAGGATGCCGTGCCGGCATTGGTCACGGTCCACGTGAGATCAAAGGGCAGACGTGTGAAGTCGCCGGACGGTGTTGACACGCTGCTGACCACCAAGTTGGGCAGATCGAGATGCGTGACCGTGATCGTGGATTGCGCCTGGGCCGAAAGCCCCTGTTCCGAGGTTACCACGAGGGTGACCTCGTAGGTTCCCGGTATGGTGTAGGTGTGCTGGGGATTCTGCTCGCTGCTGGTGGTCTCATCGCCAAAATACCAAGTCCACTCCGTGATGGGCGAGGTGCCCGGCGTTGAGGTGTCGGCAAACTGGACGTTCAGCGGGGCCGTACCGCCCGGCGGAGACGCGTTGAAGCCAGCCGTGGGAGGAACCGGAGCTTCATAGGTAAAGCCGCCAACGAGCGTTCCCGACGCTCCATCCGGGTTGATCACCATCACGTCCACCACGCCCTCTGCATGCGCAGGCGTGGTGCAGATGATGTAAAGGGATCCATTGCCCGCGTTGATCACCTGGACGTCCCCGGCGTCAACACCGTCAAAGGTGACGCGCGTGGTGTCGTCCGAAACAAACCCGGTTCCCTGAATGGTTACCATATCTCCACCCATTGTGGATCCCCGGCTCGGGGAAAGAGATGCTGGAACCGGGACGATTACGGTGAAGTTCGCAGTCACGGACTTGTTGCCGTCCATGACGACACTGGCGCGCGGGTACGCGCTGGAAACATCGCCGCTCCATCCGGCAAACGACCAGCCGGTGGATGCCGCGGCAAACAGCGGCACGGCGTCACCGCGGACCCAAGAATGCAGCCCTTCGGGCGGCGTCGTGGTGCCGGACCCGGCCGGGGAAATCTGCACGGTGAGCGTGAGGATATCCTCCGGTGCCACAGCGCCCTCGTAGGCGCCCATGTCAACACCCGCGCCTTGGGGACGCGTCACGCCCCGAATATCCGTGGCGGGCGCGCCCGCCGCAGTGCCCGTGTCAATGCACGGGGAACCCGTCTGAAG
>CAIXUF010000575.1 GCA_903922535.1 Candidatus Hydrogenedentota bacterium | reverse complement strand
GGTATGGTTACTATAGCCAGGCATCACTGAACGATGTCATGGCACATAATTCACTGAACGATGTTATGGCACTTGATACCTAATACTAATCGGAACTGGTTCAAATAATAGACAACTGCGGAGATCGGACATTTTTCCCTGCCAGTCGTCCGGGCCGGGTTGATTAGCCCCCCCCACTCCCTGTCTTCCCGCCGTTGCCCCATTTCCTCACCATTCTCGGGCAGTCATGAAAGCTTCCTTGAAAGACACACCCGGCCTGCGACAGCCGCACCACCGCCTTTCTCTGACACGAAATAACCACGAATTTCGCTCTGTTTGCCTTAATAAGATTAAGCAAGTCATGGCGAAGTCAGGACAACGCTCTCAAAGAAGGAAGGAGCAGAACCGAATGGCCACCTTGGGACGTAGGATTGCTGAATGGGTTGCGGGACTCTCCTACGATGACTTGCCCCCGACAACAGTGCATGAGGCCAAGCGTCGCGTGCTGGATTCGATCGGGTGCTGTCTTGGCGCATATCGGAGCGCACCGGCCGTGATTGCACGCGAGGTGGCGGTGTCTGCCGCCGCCCCTTCCGGCGCGAGCATCTGGGGAACCCGAAACCGCTGCCGACCCGAGTATGCCGCTTTTGCAAACGGGACGATGGTCCGCTATCTCGATTTCAACGACACCTATCTCAGCCTCGAACCGGCCCATCCCTCGGACAATATCCCCGCGTCGATCGCCGCCGCGCAGGCTGCCGGACTGGGTGGCCGCGATGCGATTCTGGGCCTTGTCATAGGGTATGAACTGCAATGCCGCCAATGCGATGCGGCGAGCCTGAGGGCGCACGGTTGGGATCACGTGACCTATGGCGCATTGAGCAGCGCCATGATTGCCGGAAAACTGTGGGGGCTTACCGTCGAGCAGCTTGAGCATGCCTTGGGACTTTCCGGCGTGTGCAACATAGCCACCCGTCAAACCCGCACCGGCCAGATTTCCATGTGGAAGGCCTGCGCCTTTTCCAACGCCGCGCGAAACGGCCTTTTCGCGGCAGACCTCGCCCGGCGCGGCATGACCGGCCCGCACGAGATCTACGAGGGCCCCAAAGGCATATTCAACCAATTGACAGGCCCCTTTGATCTGGTCTTGGGCATCGATGGTTTCATGATCGACAAGACCTACATAAAATACTGGCCCGCCGAATATCATTCCCAATCTGCCATCGACGCCATGCTCCAGTTGCGCAGCGAGGTTGCCGGACGCCCCGTAAAGAGCATCCACATAGACAGTTTCGAGGCGGCCGTGAGCATCATCGGTTCCGAACCGGAAAAGTGGCATCCAACTTCCCGGGAGACGGCCGATCATTCCATGGGCTATTGCACCGCCGTGGCCCTGCTCGATGGAGACGTGACCCTGTACTCGTTCGATGAGGACCGTCTGAACGACCGGAAGATTCTTGACTTGTTGGACGTTACCACGATCAGCGAAGACCCGGAACTGAACCCGGGTTATCCCAAAGGCATTCCGAACCGGTTGACGGTAACGCTTTCCGATGGGATGGTGTTGAAGAAGCAGGTTGACTATCCTCGCGGTCATGCCAAGAACCCGATGACCGATGACGAGGTTGTGGCCAAGTTTCAAAGACTCGCGGACGGCGTCATCAACCAGGCCACAGCGGATAGCACTGTGGACCTTTGCATGCATCTTGACGAACAGGCCGACCTTGGCCCCCTGTTTGAATTTGAGGTGGTCTAGTGGAAGCACAGCCGAGTTCCTCCGAGCGTTCGATCTCGTTGCGGCGCTTGCTCAACGATCACACGGTTGTTCTGCCGGGGGCCGTCAACGCCCTCAGCGCGCGCCTAATCGAAAGCGAGGGGTTCGAGGGAATCTACGTGTCCGGCGCAGTGCTCGCAAACAGCGTGGGCGGGGTGCCAGACACGGGTCTCGTGACACTAACCGAGTCGGCCGCGCACTGCGCCAGCATCGCCAGGGCGACCCGCCTCCCCATCATTGCCGATGCGGACACCGGCTACGGCGGGCCGGAAAATGCGGCGCGCACGGTTCAGGAACTCGAGCACGCGGGCGTAAGCGGCATACACCTCGAAGATCAGGAATTCCCGAAACGCTGCGGTCATTTGCCGGGCAAGCATCTCGTTGCCACCGAAGCGTTTTGCGAAACGATCGCCGCCGCGTCCGCGGCCCGGAGATGCAAAGACTTTCTGCTCATCGCCCGGACCGACGCCAGAGGCGTCACCGGATACGACGACGCCGTGGCACGCGCCCACGCCTATTTAGAGGCGGGCGCCGACGCCCTATTTCCCGAAGCGCTGCACGACGCCGACGAGTTTCGAAGATTTGCAAAGGACATGTCGCGCGACGGCGCGCGAACACTGCTCCTGGCCAACATGACCGAATTCGGGCAGACCCCCTGTCTGTCCGTGAACGAGTTTGCGGAAATGGGTTACGAGATGGTCATCTTCCCCGTCACGCTCCAGCGCATCGCCATGAAAGCGATGCAGGGCGCGTTGCGCGTCATCCGGGAAGAAGGCACACAGAAATCACTGTTAAACCATATGCAAACAAGGCAGGAGTTGTATGACCTGCTTGGATACGACGGAACGGCAGGAGGTGGCGGGTTGAAAGGAAGTACCGGAGATGAAACAAGAAATGTTCAAGCCCGGTCTTGAGGGCATTGTCGCCGGCGAATGCGCCATCGCGTGCGCCGAGCAGGACCAGTTGCTGTACCGTGGATACGAGATTGCGGATCTGGCCGACCATGCGACCTTCGAAGAGGTAGCCTATCTGCTGCTGTATGGAGAATTGCCCAGCCGAGCACAATTGGAGTCGATGCGGTACGACCTGTACAACCTGCGGCCGCTCACCGCGGAAACGCTCCAGACGCTCCGCCTCATACCGCCCGGGACCGACGCGATGGACGTGCTGCGCACCATGGTGTCGATGGCCGGCCATTTCGATCCCGTCGCCGGAGACGGGCCCGACGCCCTTCGCCGCAGGTCACTGTGGCTGCTCGCACAGATCGCAAGCATCATCGCCGCGCGCAACCGCCTGCAAAACGGGCAGGAGCCGCTGCCGCCGAAGCCCGGACTAAGCCACGCCGCCCAGTTGCTCTACCAGTCGCTCGGCGTCGAGCCTGACCCTGCCGCGGCCAAACTGCTCGACCTCACCCTGATCCTCTACGCCGAGCACGAGTTCAATGCGAGCACCTTCACCGCGCGCGTAATCTGTTCCACCAAGTCGGACATGGTGTCGGCCGTGGTGGGCGCAATTGGCGCGCTCAAAGGGCCGCTGCACGGCGGCGCCAACGAGGGCGTGACCAGAATGCTGACCCGCTTTGAAAACGCCGACGAGGCGCGGACCTGGGTTCGCGCTGCCATCGAACGAAAAGAAAACGTGGTGGGATTCGGACATCGTGTCTACAAGAACGGCGACCACCGCGCGACGATACTCGACCGTGAATTGCGTCCCCACGCCGCAGCCAAAGGTGCCGCCAACCTGATCGCCGTTTACGATGCGATTCGCGAAATCATGGAAGGCGAGAAGAGAATCCACATGAATGTGGACTACCCGTGCGGACTCGCATACTTTCTTCTCGGGCTTCCCGTCGATCTCTACACGCCCATTTTCGCCGCAGCGCGGATATCAGGCTGGTGCGCCCACTACATTGAACAGCACGAAAACAACCGCCTGTACCGGCCCCTGAGCCGCTATACGGGCCCGGCACACCGAAACTTGGTCCCGCTCGATCTTCAGGCCGAGTGGCTGGAGCGGCCGGTCCCGGATTTCACCTCCGTGGTTCACGGTTCAGGGTGAAGTGGGCCAAACAACAACCCGCCGCATTTGCGAATCTTGGACAGCAGGCGCATGTTGTGAGGATTCTTTATCCATGCCTCAGCCGCTTCATAATCTTTGTACTGTTCCTCGCGCTGCCTGAATGAGGCATGGTGTATCTTGCGGCGCTTCCCATCCTCTTTCTCGATGCCCAGGAAGGCATGAAGCATCTCGTGAAAGACGATGCTCCTGACCACAAAGCGCGGAACTTCGGCGTTGTCGAGCACCGGGTGAATCCGGATAAGGTCTTTCGTGTCCGTATAGCTCCCCAACCGGAAATGACCTGACCGGCCGCCGCCGACGGGTTGCATCACGCCCCAGGTAATCTGGGCAGTGACCGCGCCGTCAAACTCGGCGGCATTCACATCGGCATACAACTCTGCCAAATCGTACTGTCTGCCTTTGGTGGTGATGGTCACGCGGCGCTGTTCGGCGGCGGGGATGCGCCCGGC
>CAIXUF010000574.1 GCA_903922535.1 Candidatus Hydrogenedentota bacterium | reverse complement strand
GGGGAAACTCCTCGCCAGTTCCTCGGGCAGGAGCCGCGGATTGAGCGCGTTCTCGTCCTCGGCGATAATCTTGCCCTTGTCGCCGACAAAGATGACGCCGCCATTCTCGTCACCCATGGGCTGCCTGTCCGTCAATTCCGCGGGCCGGGGCGGCAACAGGCCGCCGTCATACCACGTAAGCTTCACGGGCGGTTTGTCTCCGCGCGCAGGGAAGTAGTAGTGCACCATTGAGGCCAAAGGCGCCGTCTCGGAATTGACGGCGGTGGAGCTGGCCTCGACACTCGTCGGGTAGCCGAGGTCCAGTGCCCAGTATGGGGCGTCCATCAGGTGGCATCCCATGTCGCCGAGCGCGCCGCACCCAAAATCCCACCAGCCGCGCCATTTGAACGGCATGTAGGCCGGATTGTAGGGACGCAGCGGCGCGGGGCCTACCCACAGGTCCCAATCCAGCGTCGGCGGTGCGGGCGGGGTGTCCGTTGGCCGATCGACACCCTGCGGCCACCACTTCTTGGGGCGGTCCGTCCAGATATGGACTTCGCGGACGGGGCCTATCGCGTCGGCGGCGATCCATTCGCAGATCTGGCGAGGGCCCTCCATGGAATGGCCCTGTATGCCCATCTGCGTGGCCACCTTCATTTCCCGGGCGGTTTCGGTGAGTTTGCGTGCCTCGAAGATGGTGTGGGTCAGCGGTTTTTCGCAATACACGTGCTTTCCGAGTTTCATGGCCGTCATCGCGACGATGGCATGGGTATGATCGGGCGTGGCCACCATCACCGCATCAATGTCCTTCTGCTGCTCCAGCATGACACGGTAGTCCTTGTACCGTTTTGCCTTGGGATACGCGGCAAAGACCTTCGCGGCGTAGTCGTCATCGACGTCGCACAGGGCCACGATGTTCTCCCGGGCCAGTTCCTTCAGGTTGCTCTTTCCACGGCCTCCGATGCCGATTCCCGCGATGTTCAGTTTCTCGTTGGGCGACACGCGTTTCGACTGTGCCCCGTTTTCCGGTGCCGCGCCAAGCGCGAGGCCCGCCGCCGAAGCCACCGCCCCACCCAGAAAAATGCGCCGCGATATTGGTTCTCTCTGCATGATACAGACCCTTTCCGTTTCGACGTTCCTTTACCAGGCTGATTCCCGCATGTGCCATTGCGTGCAGACGTATGATAAACAAACGCGGCGCAGGCCACAATAGGCATCCTATCTGTCGCGTGTCCAGTGTTCCGGCCGGCATGTTTTGTGCTTATTTGTGTTAATCTGGTCATGAGACTGGGTTCGGCAGCGAAGGACTTAACTGCATGGACGGCCAGATACGGCACATGACAGCGGATGGCCGGGCGCCTGTGTGCAAAACAACGTTCCACTGAATGGATGACGAAGGAGACGGAAATGGAAAAGGCGCGATCCAAACGGCGGGGACACTATTTCGGCTCCAATGTCTCTGCCGTACTACTTTTGCCTTCTTTTTCCTGATCTGAAACCGCTGTGACCAACACGAATGAATGTCGGAACCGCTCACAAGCGGCGTTGCCCGAGGAGAACTTTCTTGAAGTGCCAACACATTATCCGTCCTGCGCTGCCTTGCCTGGGCGTGGCCGTGAGCGTGGCGATTTTTCTGATAGGTCTTGGACTCCCACAGAGCGTCGCGGAAGAATTGGGCAAGCCCGCTTCAATTGACGTGACCGCCACAGGCGCCGTTCCCAATGACGGACAGGACGACACACTGGCGGTGTTGGCGGCATTCGACAAATGCAGGGCGGAGAAGGCGCAGGGCGTGGTGTTTCCCAAAGGGCGCTATGATTTCCATGAAGGGGCCAATCCCAAATCCCCGCGCATGAGCCTGCCATTGAACGGCATGCACGGCATTGTCATCGACGGCCAGGGTTCGGAGTTCCTTTTCCACGGAATAACGGGATGCTTTTCCTTTGGAAACTGCTCCGACGTGATCGTGAAGAAC
The DNA here is from genome assembly GCA_903922535.1 of Candidatus Hydrogenedentota bacterium. Next base: position 2,505 of record CAIXUF010000574.1, on the reverse strand, counting down.
GCCGTCATCGACTGGGAGCGCCCGCCTTTCTCCGTCGGAACCATCACCGCCACGGGCGACGGCTGGTTCGAGGTGGAAATACTCCCGGAGTTCCCCGTGAACGGCGGAGAGACGGTGCAGGCAATGATGGACTACGAACCGGACACGGGGCTGCCCTGCCGCCATGGACTGGATTTCTATTGCCTTGAGAATCCGATGCAGACTGAACTGGTCCGGCCGCAGGTGCTGCGCGTGCGTACGGCGTTCGAGCATCCGCCGGTAACCGCGGGCAAGCTGGCTGTGCTACGGCATCAGGTGTACGGATACAACGCCTTCGCCGCCGGGCATTGCAAGGATATGACCTTTCAGGATGTCACCGTGTACACGTGCCCCGGCATGGGATTCATCGGATACAACAGTGAAAACGTGATCCTTGACCGGTGCACGGTACAGCCCAAACCCGGCACGCGCAGGCTTATTTCAGCCACCGCCGACGGCAGCCACTTTGGCGGATGCACGGGCGACATCGTGCTGCGGAACTGCCTCTTTGACGGCCAGGGCGACGACGCCATAAACATGAAGAGCGGCCTCTTTCTCAATATCGATCAGATGGTGGATGAGCGGACCGTGCTGGCCCGGCATAATCTGAACATGGCGTCCATGCCCGATTCCGGCGACACGATGGAACTCATGCCGCAGGACACGCTTCTCGCCTACGGCACGGTCAAGGTGCAGTCGGCGGCCATGGAGCCGGACGGCCACACCCACCGTATTGTGTTTGAAGCGCCGATGCCCAAGGAGGTGAAGCCGGGTGACATGCTGGCAAACGCGTCGAAGCTTCCCCGGGCGCGCATTTCGAACTGCACCTTTCAGCGAAACCGTGCCCGCGGCATGCTCATCCAAATCCGCGACACGGTGGTCGAGGGGTGCACGTTCAAGGACATCACCTCGGCGGGCGTGCTGATCATCGCCGAGACGGTTCATTTCTACGAGAGCATCCCGGCGCGCCATGTTGTCCTGCGCAGCAACACGTTTGAACACGGCAACTACGGCGCGGCCATGGCGCTCGGCGCAATCTCCATCGAAGGCATCACGCCCGGATGGAAGTATGCGCCGCTGCCGGGGGTGTTTCGCGACATTACCATCGAGAACAACAAGATTGACCACTCTGACAACGCGGCCATATTTGTAACCGGGACGGACACCGCCGTCATCCGCGGCAACGACATCCGCGGCGTGTGTGACAAACCCACGCAAGATCGGTGTGCGGCGGCCATCCACATTGAAAGCAGTCGGGACATCCGGATCGAGGGCAACCAGGCGGAACAAAGCCGACAGGGCGCGGGCTGCAAAACGGTGTTGGAGCTTTCTGCCAACAATATGGCCGACACCATCACCGTCGTGGGGAACACAGGATTCTGACGCCTTTGAGCGGTTGCGCCAACATTAGGGAATGGCGCATGCTGTCGTTAACGCCAACTGCCCCCCGCGCAATTCTGGCAAATGCGGGCGTCGTATGGCGGGGAGGTGATGCCGCATGAGTCCAAGACGCCAACCGGGTGTGGGCCATTTTGCCCTTTCCGCACTGATTCTTCCGCTGGTGCTGTTTTGCAGTCCGGCCCCGGCCGAGACGTACCATGTGTCCAATGCCGGTGCGGACGTTAATGACGGGAAGACGCCGGATACGGCCTGGTGCACACTGGACCGGGTAAACGGCGCCGCGCTGGCACCGGGCGACAGCGTCCTTTTTCGGCGCGGCAACTCGTGGCGGGGTCAACTACGTCCGTGCAGCGGCAATGACACGGCCCCCATCCTTTATGGCGCCTATGGCACGGGAGACAAACCGCTGCTCCTGGGCTCGGTGGAGAAGAACCGCGCCGAGGACTGGACCGATGAGGGGGGCAACCTCTGGAGCACACAAGAACCGCAGACCGTGGGCGCGGAACTGTTGAAGCCGCCAAGCGCCTCTGAGGACAGCTCCGGGTGGAAACTCTACACGGAGAAAGGCGCGGCGGCGCGACTGCTGTGCGACGAATCAGGCTTGCATGTTGCATGCGCGGCCCCAGGGAACGGCGGTTCGGACATGCAGTGCTTCACGGCCCCCTTCTCCGTTGAACGCGGCAGGGTGTATCTGCTGACATTCAAGGCAAAATGCAGCGTCCCCATCACACTGGCCGCACCCAACCTGATGCGGTCCGGGCCACCGTGGTCCTCCTATGGCTCTTGGGGAAACGGCAGCGGGTTCGCACTGGACGGCGACTGGACTTCCTGCGCCTGCTATTACACGGCAACGCAGACGGCCAATGACGCACGGCTGACCCTCTTCCTGGGCGCGGTCCTCCCGGCCAGCGCCCGCCTTTCCCTGGAGGCGATTTCCCTCCGGGAATGCCGCGCGGACGGCTTTCTGCGGAATGATGTGGGCAACATCATTTTCGACGGGGAGAAGTCGTGCGGCGTGAAGGTCTGGGAACCGCAGGGCCTGGACGCCCAGGACAAGTACTGGTACGACGAGGCGCGCCACGTGCT
>CAIXUF010000573.1 GCA_903922535.1 Candidatus Hydrogenedentota bacterium | reverse complement strand
TGCAGGGTGACGATGAAACCGACACATTTCATTTGAGGAAGACCATGCCCCATCGTGGAATGGAAAACACGGCCCTGGCCGTAGGCGATCGTCATCAGGACCGGCTCCTCCTCCCCCGAGCCTCCCGTTTTCGGGTCGGTCATGGCGGAGGCGAGCACGGACACATTTCTGGCCGGGCCACGCAGCCGGTCATAAAGCTCATCGGACACGTGCAACCATTCCGCCGGGATGCCCTGCATGACCGGGTGTCCGGGTTCTCGCGTGGTCACCACATAAGGACGCGCTTTGCCGTGACTGCCGCCGCGTCCGGGTTCGCCGACGGGCACCCATTTCCCATCGCGCAGCCGCAGGTATGGGCCGGATTTCTCATTGCGTCCACCCCACCCGCCGACCCCGATCATTTCGTTGAACTCTTTCCAGTTGCCAAAGGCATTGTCGGCGGAGTGAACCACCACCATGCCGCCGCCGTTTTGCATATACTTCACCAACGCGGCCCGGGTTTCCGCCGGCCAGGGATCCCCGTCATAATTGAACACCACCAGGCTGCAGGCCGAAAAGTCGGGCTTGAACCCGCTCATGTCCTGCCCCTTGGCGGGGGATGTGGCCATCGCGACCGTGAAGAGCCCGGTGCCTTCCAGGATCCTTTTGATTTCACCGCTTCCCGCGGACATGTTGTGCGCGCCATTGCTTTGCCCGTCAACGATCAGCGTCTTGATAGGGGCGGCGGAGAGGGATGTGGCGGAAATGGAAATCGCCATCAGGATGCCTGGAAGGGTGCTTTTCTTCATGCGCTTATTTTTCAGCAGTCTCGCGCCCGGACGACAGTTCCGCCAGCACAAAGTGCCTTGAGCGGCGATGCGAGAGTGCGAAGAAAGGTTTGATCCCATCTGCCGGGAACTCGGTGCTCGACACCCGGGCTGCGGGGCGCCATGATGACTTCCCGCAATGCAAGTACATCCGAGCCTCGTCCCCAAACCGTTCCTGTCTCACTCCGTCTTCAACCCCGGGGCGTCCCGAATGGCGCTATGGATCGCTGCTTTTCTTAGCATCTGCAGCCTTTGCGCGGCTGAAACCGGGGCCCGGTCTGCCCCCCGATACAATGTCCTGTTCATCGCCATTGACGACCTGAATGTCTCGCTTGGCTGTTACGATCATCCGCTGGTTAAGTCCCCCAACATTGACCGGCTGGCGGCACGCGGGGTGCGCTTCGACCGGGCATACTGCCAATACCCGCTTTGCAATCCCAGCCGCAGTTCCCTGCTCAGCGGGCTGCGCCCTGATACCAGCCGCATCTACGATAACAGCACGCCCATCCGTAAGCCGTTCCCGGGCATTGTGACGCTTCCGCAGATGTTCAAGAACAACGGCTATTTCTCGGCCCGGGTCGGCAAGCTCTACCATTACGGAGTACCCGGCGACATCGGCACCAGCGGCATGGATGATGGGCCCTCATGGGACCATGTCGTTAACCCCCGGGGTCGCGACAAGGATGACGAGGCCGACGTGATCAACTTCGGCCCGGGCCGGGGTTTAGGCGCCTCTCTTTGCTGGATGGAGGCCAAGGGCACTGATGCTGAGCAGACCGACGGCAAGGTCGCCTCCGAAGCCATCCGGCTGTTGGAACAGCACCGGGACGGGCCGTTCTTCCTCGCCGTGGGCTTTTATCGGCCGCACGTGCCCGATATTGCCACCAGCCCCTACTTCGCGCTTTATCCGCTGGACAAAGTCACGCTTCCCCAGGAGCCGCCCGAGCATATTAAAAACATCCCGCCGGCCGCGCTCACGACCAAACCTCTCAATTACGGGATTGAAGAGGAGAAGCTGCGTCTCTTCAAGCGCGCCTACTTCGCGAGCATCAGCTTCGTGGACGCGCAGGTGGGCAAGGTGCTCGATGCGCTGGACCGACTGAAGTTGGCGGACAACACCATCGTGGTCCTGTTTGGCGACCACGGATGGTCCCTGGGCGAGCATGGCCAGTGGCAGAAGCGACTGCTGTTCGAGGAAGTGGCGCGCGTGCCGTTCATCATCGCGCTGCCGAAGGCCAAAGCGACCGGCCCCTCGCCGCGCACGGTCGAATTCGTTGACCTCTATCCTACGCTCGCCGATCTGTGCCATCTTGCCCCGCCATCGAACCTGGAGGGCAAGAGCCTGCGGGCTTTGCTGGAAAACCCCAAGGCCCCCTGGTTCAGGCCTGCCGTCACGCAGGTGGTCCGCGGCGAAGGCGGCACGAGGTTCATGGGCTACAGCGTCCGCACTGAGCGCTGGCGCTACACCGAATGGGATGCCGGTGCGGCGGGCACCGAGCTGTATGACCACGATGCCGATCGGCATGAATACCGGAACCTGGCGGGAGATCCGAGTTACTCCGCCACCGTGGCCGAGCTCAAAGCGCTATTGCCGAAAACCAAGCCACCCGAAATCCCCGGGAGGGCGGGCAAGAAGAAGCAGAAAGCCGGCAAGGCAACCACTGACAAGGCAAAGCCGGGCCCTTGAGTTCTACCATGAGCAGCGCGAAAGAAGCACCGTCTTTGGACTGTTTGCGATAACCAGCCGGGAGATTGTCAGGGCAGGGATGGGTGATTACGGACGTGCTCGAAGAACTCTTC
>CAIXUF010000572.1 GCA_903922535.1 Candidatus Hydrogenedentota bacterium | reverse complement strand
GTTGCGGTTTGACCCCATTTTGCCCCCCCGTTATAATCGTGTTGAATGTGCCCATGAGTCCCTTCATGTTGCGGTTTGACCCCATTTTGCCCCCCCGTTATAATAGGTCTCCAGATAGAGCGCGACGTATCTGTGTTGCGGTTTGACCCCATTTTGCCCCCCCGTTATAATCCGGGAGCATCGAAGATATATGCTCTCAGGGATTTAGGGGGAAAAGAACCGCGGAAAAGCAGGCGAGATATGCCGTATCACGGTACGTGCCGCCACAGTTTTTCGCCGATTGCGATCGGTTTCAGAAGAGGGCAAGTTGCCCTTGTTCGGGCGGGGGTTCGAGTTCCCTGTGCGCGTAGAAATGCAGCATGTCGCCATACTGCTTGTCCGTGAAGAACATCAACGAGACCTTTCCGCCGGACGGCAGCGCGGACCGGATGTTCTCAGTCAATGCTTCTGTGCGTTCACGGCTCACACAGCAGCGCATGTAGACGGAATACTGCGCCATGTCGAAACCTAGGTCGAGAAGATGCTGCCGGAACCGGGTGGCTTCGGCGCGTTCTTCCTTGAACACCACGGGCAAGTCGAACATGACCAGCATCCACATGATTCGGTATCCGCTCATTTGGGTGATGGGCAGCGCTGCCTTGATCATGACTCCGTTCCAGGGTCAATCCGAAGGCCGTCGGGCAGCAGCAGCCTTTTCTTTCTGCCCTCGCACACGTCGGCGAGCGACCGGGTCATCCGCAGCAGGCATTCGGAGACGGGGCTCGAAATGCCGTCGTGAACCATGTCCACCGTGGCCAGGCCCGCCAGACGCTGCTTTGTCGCAGCGGTGAGTTGGGGCGCGCCGCCGAATTCACGGAAGATAGAGAACGCCAGCAGATCGGCCACCGGGCGGAAAGGCTCGATCAGGTCATCCGCCAGTGGCATCGTGTTCTTCCGGCTGCGGTGGTGTATCCCAAAGGCCGGATGCAGTCCCGCCAGCATGATGGCGCGGGCAACGGCCGACCGCAGGACCGTGTATCCGTAGTTCAAGAGGTCGTTGATGCCGGCCTTGTCCGGATCCCTCCTAAAATCTGGACCAAAAAGCAGGGGCCAATATAGCCGCGCCGCCTGTCCCTCCGCGTTTGCCGTGTCTCCCGAGAGGACTTTCGCCGCCAGTTCCTGCAGCCGGGGGCAGGCCTGCGATGTGCAAAGGCTGAGCGCTTCGGCCTGCGCCATGATTTTCGCGCGCACCAGTTGCTTCCAGAGCTGCTTGCACAACGGCACCGACATACCCGCCTGCGCCTGTATGCGCCCGGACTGCAAATGGTGGCTTTCAATGGGCCACAACATGGATGTCGGCAGAAACCGGTGATCGCAGATAATGAAGGGGATGCATCGTTCGGCGAGAGCGTTCAGCAATTCGCTGGTGCAGGTCATGCCGTGTCCGGCAAAGAGCACCACTTCCAGGTCGTCAAGAGGCAAGCGCCCCAGTTCCGTGTTGTCGTGCGACACGACAAAGAAGCCGCGGTCTTTGTGCAGGTGCCGGCCGGTGCCGGTGATTTCAATGGCCCGCTGAATCATCGGGGTCATCCGACAGATAGCGGATCTTGCCGGCCGGCGTGACAACAAGAAAACGGACCTTTGCCCTACGTAGCAATTCGGCGTTTCCCTTATACACAAACATGAACGGGTCGTTTTCGCTCCGATTTCGGCTGTCAGCGTTCGCCTCAAAGTGTTCCGTCAGGGCAATCACCCTCTCCGACATCTTTTGAATGTAGAAGATGCGCCGGTTGCCTTGATGTTCCATTTCCAGCATGTCCCGGTTAAACAGCCGGATTACTCTTCTTCGCTTTTCGGGTTCGCCTTGAATGATCCTGGCGTTTGCATCGAAGATGGTAACCAGTGTCCCTTCCCACTGCGGCCCGGTGGCGGACTCAAACACATCCAGGTAGGCGTTCCCATCCGGCTTGAAGCCCTTATAGACGGCCCGCTGTTTGTCACGAATTGGCTTCAGTTCAATCCTTTCAATAAGGCGCACGTGGCGAATCCCCTTGCCCGCAAAGAAGCCGCGCACTTTGGCCTGTATGCTGGCCTGAGCAGCCTTGTCTTTCACGTCCACATCCAGAAGGTCTTTCAGGCTCTCCGCACCGGCGTCGATTGCTTCAAGCCTCTGGAACACTGCACCATCACTCAAGCCGACCAAATGGGTGACAAGTTGCGCGCGCAGGCGTTTGCTCTTAATGCCAAGCAGGTTTTTCAAATCTATTCCCAACAAATTGATAAAATTTTTCAATTCCTCCTGGATATTCAGGTTGTTTATCTAGTAAACCTGGTACAAAAGGTTCATCTGTTGGTGTTGTATTTATTAAGGTGCCAAT
>CAIXUF010000571.1 GCA_903922535.1 Candidatus Hydrogenedentota bacterium | reverse complement strand
GAGGACGATGAGGACGATTTCGGCGGTGGCGGACGCGGACGGCGTCGGCCCCGGAAAGACGAGGATGACTGAACCAGAGGGGTGAACGGATGGGTAACGTACGGGTACCGGACCTTAACCAGGTCATTATTGCCGGGCGCCTAACCCGCGACCCGGAGTTGAAGTACACCAGCAGCGGCATGGCTTATTGCAAGCTTGGCGTGGCCAACTCGCGCTTTTACAAGGACAAGAACGGTGAGCGTCAGGAAACGACAACGTTTGTTGACGTGACCGTTTGGGGTACCCATGCCGAGTTTGTCGGCAAGTACACGCGCAAGGGCAAGGCAGTGCTGGTGGAAGCCAGGTTGCAGACCAGTGAGTGGGAAGACAAGCAGACCGGCCAGAAGCGGTCGCGGCTTGAGCTGAACGCGCACCGCGTGACGCAGCTCGAGTGGGACGACGACCGTCCCGGCGGGTCTGGTGGCGGTCCGGCCCCGCGCCCGGCGCAGGCCGAGCACGAGCCGACGCCCCCCCCACCCATGGATGAGCCGGTGCCCGAAGACGACATTCCGTTCTGATCCCGGAAACACAAGGAACTTCAAGGACCATGGCTAAAATATCCGCGAAAGCGAAGACCAAAATTCGCGACAAAAAGATGAAGCGGAAGAAGAAAAAGAAGGTGTCCAGGGCCAAGGTCTGCCGGTTGACGGTGGATCGGGTCGTGTTCATCGACTACAAAGACATCAATCTGCTCAAGCATTATGTGACCGAGCGCGGGAAGATCATCCCGCGCCGCATCACCGGCGCAACCGCAAAGCACCAGCGCATGCTGACGCAGGCCATTAAACTGGCCCGCGAGGTCGCGCTGCTGCCGTTCTGCGCGGACTGATCCGCGCCCGCGCGCGGAGGCCGCGTCACGTGTTCTGGATCGGCCTTTTTCTGGCGGGCGCCCTCCTTTCGGGGATGGACGCAGCGCCTCTGGCGATGGCGATTTTCCCCGTGCCGGTCGCGGTCCTTTGGGCCCGCGGCCGGTCCGGTGCCGCCGTTGCGGCGGCCCTGTGCGGCGCGTGTTCGGTGCTGGCCGGCCAACTGGCCCTCGCCATGGCGGTCGCCGACCCGGGGTCGCAGGCCATGCTTGGCACCGGTGCGTTCATTCTCGCCGCGGCAACGCTTGCCGTGGCCGGGCTGGGCGCGCCGCTGGGCGAGATGGTGCGCCGAGGCCGGTCGTTTGGACAGTGCGTGTCGCTGCTGACGCTGGCGATGTTCGGGCTGGCGGTTCTTGAGACCGCGCTGCTCTGGGATGAATCGCGCAAGGCGTGGACCGTGGCGATCAACGAGCGGATCGCGCAGATGGAGCAGGGTGCGGGTGGAACCACCCCCTACGGCGACCTGATGCGGTGGTTCGACGTTCAGTTGCCGTACCTCGTGTTTGGCGTGCTGTTCACGGGCGTGCTCGTGGTGGCCGTGGTGCAGGTGGCGGCGCTGTTCCGGTGGCTCCGGAGCGGCGCGGAGGCGGCGGACAGTCCGCCGCCGGTCGGAAAGTTTAAGATGATGCGTCCGCCCGAGACGCTGGTGTGGCTGGCCATCGCCGCCGCGCTGCTGGGTCTGGCGGACTACCAGTGGCCGAATGACGCGCTGCGTTTCGTGTCTTGGAACACGGGCGTGGCCCTGGCGGCGGTCTACTGGATGAACGGTGTCGGCATCGCGCTGTGCGCGATGGAGGCGTTCGGCATGCGTGCCCGCGCCGCCTGGGGCCTGCTGGGCCTGATGATGCTGTTCGGCCTGCACAACGGGCTGGCCGTCATCGGCCTGTTTGACACCTGGTTCGACCAGCGCCTGGGCGCCCTGCGGCTTGCCGCGGCCTGGCGCGACCGGAACAAGGACGGCCCGCAGGACCCGGAGGCATGAATGCCCCCGGGCCGACGCAATGAATGCGTCCCAATGGAAAGTTTTATGAGCAACGCGACGCCGGCCATGGCCGGGTTTGATCGCATGAAAACAAGGGAGTCGTGACCCATGAATGTCATCCTTTGCGACGACGTCGAAAACCTCGGCTCGATTGGCAGCCGCGTGAGCGTGGCCGGCGGCTACGCGCGCAACTTCCTGATCCCGCGCAAGCTCGCGGTTCCGGTGGAAACGGCGTCGGCCAAGCAGATCGAGCATGAGCTGAAGATCATCCGCAAACGCGAGGATCGAAAGCGGGCGGAACTGACGGCGGTGGCGGCCAAGATGAGCGGCATCACCGTAGAGTTCCAGATGCGCGCGGGCGAGGGCGACAAGCTCTTCGGTTCCGTGACCACGCAGATGATTGCTGAGAAGCTCGCCGAGGTCGGCTACACCGTGAGCCGTAAGGCCATCCACCTTGAGGAGCAGATCAAGTCGCTCGGCATTTTCGCGGTGCCGGTCCGCTTCGCCGCGGGCATTGAGGCCGAGATCAAGGTGTGGGTGACCGGCCTTCAGGCCGAGGTCACCACCGTCATCGACGCGGAAATGGACTTCGTGGACTATGACGACGATGATGATCGCAACCCGAGGACGATGGCTTCTTCGTAAGCGAGGCGGCCATGGCCACCCCCCCCCGCAAGAAAGGTTTCGACGGCGCCGCTTCGGCAGCGCCAGCGCGCCTGTTTGACCGCGAACCGCCCCACAATGTTGAGGCGGAGCGGTCCGTGCTGGGCGCCATCCTGATCAATCCCCAGGCGGTCGGGCCCGCCGTCGAGATTCTCGGCGAGGGCAGCACTGACACCTTCTACGTCCCCGCCCACCAGAACATCTACGACGCCGCCGTGGCGCTTTTCCGCCGCAGCACGCCCGCGGATCTGGTGACCGTAACGGAGGAGCTGGCCCGGCGCGGCCAGCTTGAGGCGGCCGGCGGCGTGACCGCCGTGGCCGATCTCACCGGCGCGGCGCCCACCTCGGCCAACATTGAGCACTACGCCAAGATCGTCCTCAACGCCGCGCTGACGCGGCGGCTTATCGCCACCTGCGCCGTGGTCACCGCGCAGGCCTACGACGGCGGCATGGAGGTCGACGAACTGCTCGAGGAGGCCGAAAAACAGGTCTTCCAGCTCAGCGAGTTTCGCCACACCAACCCCATCTACGCCGCCGCCGATCTTGTCAAAGAAAGCATGGAGCAGCTTGAAAAGCGCATCCGCAACAAGATCTCCATCACGGGGCTGCCCACGGGATTTCACAAGCTCGACACGCTGCTTTCGGGACTCCAGCCTTCGGACATGATTGTGCTGGCCGCCCGGCCCTCGGTGGGCAAGACCGCCTTTTCGCTCAACATCGCCCAGCATGTCGCCATCCAGGAAGAGAAGGGCGTGCTTCTGTTCACGCTCGAAATGTCCAAGGAACAGTTCATGTACCGCCTGCTCTGCATGGTGGGGGGGGTCGACATGAACCGGCTGCGCGACGGCTTTGTGGCCGAGGCGGAGCTGCCCAAGGCGCAGCGCGCCGCGGGCCAGCTCATGCAGGCGAGCATCTACATGGACGAGTCGGTGGGGCTGACCCCGCTCGAACTGCGGTCGCGCGCGCGGCGCCACGCCGCCCAGCACCCCGGCCTCGGCCTGGTCATCATCGACTACATGCAGCTCATGCACACCTCGGGCCGCTCCGAGAACCGCCAGACCGAAATCGCCGAGATTTCCCGCGCGATCAAGGGGCTTGCCCGCGAACTGCACGTGCCCGTCATGGCCCTGTCGCAGCTCAGCCGCGAGGCCGAAAAGAACGACCAGGACTCGCCCCAGTTGTCGCACCTGCGCGAATCCGGGTCCATCGAGCAGGATGCCGACGTGGTCATGATGCTCTCGCGCCCGCCCGCCAAGGAGCGCGAGGAGAAAAAGGACGTCATTTATCTCGACATTGCCAAGCAGCGAAACGGCCCCACGGGCCGCGTCGAGCTGCTGTTCAGGAAGAACATGCAGCGCTTCATGTCGATAGACGATCGCGGCGCGCCCGGCGGGCCGCCGCCCGGCACCGACCTTGGGCCGACCGACCTTGAGGGCGGCGGATACCACGAGGACGACGTTCCCTTCGACTGACGCGGAACCCGGCAGGCCGCGGATGGTATAATAATCAATCTTTCAGGAGTTCAGACTATGTTCACAGGTTCCTATGTTGCACTGGTGACCCCGTTCAAGCCCTCGATGGAAATCGACTTCGACGCCTACGGCCGGCTGGTTGACTACCAGTTGGAAAAGGGCACCAACGGCCTTGTGCCCTGCGGCTGCACCGGCGAGGCGGCCACGCTGTCGCATGAAGAGCAGAAGCAGTGCATCCGCTTCGTCATCGAGCGCGTGGCGGGGCGCGTCCCCGTGATCGCCGGAACGGGCTCGAACAACACCGCCGAGGCCATCGGGCTCACCCGCTTCGCCAAGGAGGCCGGCGCCGACGGCGCGCTGCTCATCACGCCCTACTACAACAAGCCGACCGCGGCCGGCCAGATCGCCCATTACCAGGCGGTGGCCAACGCAGTCGACATCCCCATCATGCTCTACAACGTGCCCGGCCGCACCTGCACCAAGATCGAGCCCGCCACCGTTGCCACGCTCAGCAAGACGCCCAACATCGTGGCGATCAAGGAGGCCTGCGGCAGCGTCGACCAGGTGACCCAGATCATCAGCCTGTGCGACATCACCGTGCTCTCCGGCGACGACAGCCTCACGCTGCCGATGATGGTCGTCGGCGCGACCGGCGTGGTGTCCGTGGCGGCCAACGTG
>CAIXUF010000570.1 GCA_903922535.1 Candidatus Hydrogenedentota bacterium | reverse complement strand
GTAGGCCATGATGAGCGACGGACCGGGATAGGATTCCGCCTCGACGAAGGCCTTGAGGGTCTGATCGTCCTTGGCCCCCATCGCCACGCTGGCCACATAGACCTGCCCGTACGCCATCGCAATGAGGCCCAGGTCCTTCTTGCCCAGGGGCTTGCCGCCGGCGGCGAATTTCGCGACCGCGCCGCGCGGGGTGGCCTTGGACATCTGTCCGCCGGTGTTGGAATAAACCTCGGTGTCAAGCACCAGCACGTTCACGTCGCGCCCGCTGGCCAGCACGTGGTCCAGGCCGCCGTAACCGATGTCATAGGCCCAGCCGTCGCCGCCGACGATCCAGACGCTCTTCCTGGCCAGTTGATCGGCCAGGCTGAGCAGGAGCCGCGCGTCGGGAGAATCCATCTGCTGCAACTTCTGTTTCAACGCGGCCACGCGCGCCCGCTGGGCGGCCAGGCCCGCCTCGTCAGCCTGGCTGGAGTTCAACAGCCCGTCCACAAGGTCATCGCCGAGGGCGCCGGCGAGTTTGCGCAACAGTTCCCCCGCCATCTCCTTTTGTTTGTCCAGGGAGACGCGATAGCCCAGCCCGAACTCCGCGTTGTCCTCAAAGAGGGAATTGCACCAGGCCGGCCCGCGGCCGTCGGCATTTTTCGCGTAAGGGGTGGTGGGCAGGTTGCCGCCGTAGATCGAGGAGCACCCGGTGGCGTTGGCGATGATGGCCCTGTCGCCGAACAACTGGGTCATCAGCTTCAAATAGGGCGTTTCGCCGCAGCCGGCGCACGCGCCGGAAAACTCGAACAGCGGCTGCATCACCTGCTGCTGCCGCAGGACGGCGGTGTTGATCTTGCTCCGGTCCAGTTCCGGCAGTCCGAGGAAGAAGTTCCAGTTGTCGCGCTCGGCATTGCGCAACGGGGCCTGCGGTTGCAGGTTCAGCGCCTTGCGCTTGTTTTCCGTCTTGTCACGAGCGGGGCAGACTTCCACGCAAAGCGCGCACCCGGTGCAATCCTCGGCCGCCACCTGGAGGACGAACCGCCTTCCCTTCCACTCCGGCGCGCGGGCGGCGGCGGACTTGAAGGTGGCGGGCGCGCCGTTGAGTTGCGCCGGTTCGCACACTTTGCCGCGGATCGTGGCGTGCGGGCATATCGCAACGCATTTGAGGCATTGGATGCATATCGCCTCGTTCCACACGGGGATGTCCAGAGCCAGGTTGCGCTTTTCATACTGCGCCGTCGCCGTCGGAAACGTCCCGTCGAGCGGAAACGCGCTGACAGGCAGATCATCGCCGCATCCGATCGCAATCCGGCCCAGCACGTTCTTGACAAACGGCGGGGCGTCCGGCGTCACGGGGGGCAGGAACCCGCCGGCGCCGTTGACCTTGCCGGTGAGCGGGACCTCGAACAGATTGGCCAGCGTGTTGTCCACCGCCTTGAGGTTCATCTGGACGACTTCATCGCCCTTTCTGCCATAGGTTTTCTTGATGGATTTCTTGATGGCGGCGACGGCCTCGTCCTTGGGCAGGACGCCCGAAAGCGCGAAGAAACAGACCTGCATGATGGTGTTGATGCGCCCGCCCATGCCGCTGGCGCGCGCCACGCTCGTGGCGTCAATCACAAAAAACCGCGCCTTCCGCTCCACCAGCGCCTGCTGCACCGGCGTCGGCAACAGCGGCCAGATTTCCTCCCGCGAAAGCGGCGAGTTGAGCAGGAACGTTCCTCCCGGCACCAGGTCGCGCAACATGTCGTAGCGCTCCAGGAACACCGGCTGGTGGCAGGCGACAAAATTGGCCCGCGTGATCAAATAGCTTGAACGGATCGGCTGCCGGCCAAATCGCAGGTGCGACACGGTCATCGAGCCGGATTTTTTCGAGTCATAGACAAAATAACCCTGCGCGCAATACGGCGTGTTTTCCCCGATGATCTTGATCGAGTTCTTGTTCGCTCCCACGGTTCCGTCCGAGCCAAGCCCGTAGAATACCGCGCGGATGACCTCGTCGGGTTCGGTGGAGAATTTCCCGTCCACCGGCAGGCTGGTGAACGAAACGTCGTCGGTGATGCCCACCGTGAAATGGTTTTTCGGAGCGGGCGCGGCCAGGTTGTCAAAGACCGCCTTGACCATCGCGGGGGTGAATTCCTTGGACGACAGGCCGTAGCGGCCCCCCAGAACCACCGGCAATCCATGTCCCGCCCGCGCGCCGCCCAGGCCCAGTTCAACCAGCGCCGTGATGCAATCCTGGTAAAGCGGTTCGCCCGTGGCGCCAGGCTCCTTGGTGCGGTCGAGCACGGCGATGGCCTTGACCGTGGCCGGCAGCGCCTTGACGAACCGGGCGCTGTCAAACGGCCGATACAATCTCACCTTGATCAGCCCCACTTTTTCGCCTTGCCGGTTCAAGTGTTCGACTGCCTCGTGGGCGACCTCCGCGCCGGACCCCATGATGACCACCACCCGCTGGGCGTCGGGCGCGCCCACGTAGTCAAAGAGCTTGTAATGGCGGCCCGTCTGCTTGCCGAACTCGTCCATCACCTTCTGAGTGATGTCCGGGCAGCGGGCGTAAATCAGGTTGGTCGTCTCCCGCCCCTGGAAAAACACGTCCGGATTCTGGGCCGTGCCCCGCAAGACCGGATGGTCCGGGGTCATCGCGTTGGCGCGCCGTTTGGCGATCAAGTCCGCGTCCACCAGCGCCCCCATGACCTCGTCGGGAACGAGTTGAATCTTGGCCACTTCGTGCGAGGTGCGGAAGCCGTCGAAAAAGTGGACAAAGGGC
>CAIXUF010000569.1 GCA_903922535.1 Candidatus Hydrogenedentota bacterium | reverse complement strand
GATGTCGTGCGGCCCCAGCGTGAGGCCCCGGCTGGCGGCCTCGAGCGGTCCGCGGCCGCACAACTCGGTCGCGAGGTCGCACCCCAGCACGGACATGTTGGCCACGTCGCTGGAAGTCGGATATCCTTCGGGCAGCGTGAGCAGCGTGCCGGACCGGCCCTCGCGGGCAATGCGGTCCATGGCGGGTTTGACCGCCGCCTGCAGCGGCGTGCGGCCGCCCAGTTCGGCAACCGGTTCGTCGGCCATGCCGTCGCCGAGAAAGACGATGGTGCGGAGGAAGGGGTTCATGCGCGGGGTGAAGTCTGGCAAAGGTGACACCCGTCTGTCAACCCGGCGAGGGTTCACCACAGAACGGGAAGACACTGATCGCTGGACTGGGCTTTCGCCCGCCTTGGGCGGATAGGTGGAAGGTGGAGGGTGACAGCGTCGTCTGAAGGCGTGAGGGTCGCGGTCCTCCGCGATCCGCAGCGACTGGCGGGTGGTAGGTGGTAGATCGTTTTGTTCTGACAGGCGGCGCCGATGCGGCGCATCTTGATCGTGATCCTAATCCCGATCCTGAACCCGGACTTCCAGTTGACATTGACTTGACTTGCCCTCTCTTGACACCCTCCCCGCACCGGCGTAACTTTTTTTCATATCGGCGTGTTTTCGGGGTTTGCTTCGTTGGGCAGGATAATGATGATGAAGAAGATGAAACTCGCGGCACTCGACAAACATGACCAGGCCAAGTGGGACACCTTCGTGAGCGTCGGCGTGCGCTTGGTCACCAAGAACCAATGGTCGCGTTACCGCCTGCACCAGCGCCGGTTCGTTCGCTTTGTTGCCCGTTTGCTGGACGAATACGGGCAGGCGCCGCGCCTGCTCGCAACACGCGCCGACATGATGCAACGCGACTCAGCCAAACTCCCCTATCTGACACGTGCCTACCGGGGCGCTGTTGCACGGCAGGATAGACAGGAGATGGTTCTCAGCGCCCATTCAATCGCCGAGATTCATCTCATCCGAGGTCGGGCAGATCTTGCGGCACCCTGGGTCAAGCGACTCCGGCAGAATCTCGCAAAGTGCAGGGACCGACTTTGGGCAAAAGACTGCACCGAGATGGAGAGACAACTCAACCAAACACGGCGTCCCACGGTACGGCGCGTAGCGCGCCGCCCGTGAACGCCCCCGTTCCGCTTCGTGGTGGAAACACGGCTGAAGTCACGATTCAGGAAAAGACCATGGGATGATCGGTTGACTTCGGTACTGACAGATTCTCCCGTGTGCGGCACGTTGTGGCAGGTGGGACGTTGGAACGAACAGGTTGCGGGCCACGGTGTGGCGTGGACATGCCGCGCCGCGGGTCACGCACGGCCGCGGCACTCAGCGCCGGGCAACAGTGAAATGCGCGTGAGGTGTGGCAGGTGGAGCCGATGCTGCAGTGCACCATGGCATGGCGCGGAGTGCCGTCTTGAACGAACAAGTTGCACACCAGAAAGCACGGCCCCCTGCCGCCTACCGCCGGCACAGTCGTGACGCCGGCAGGATGCAGGAAGCGAACTGGACGCGCACCACTGACCTGATACACTGGTGGCGTGAAAGAGACATGCATGGGCCTGACGAAAGTGACAACGCGGTTGGTCAACATGACCAAACCGAACGCAAGCCCCGAGTCATACCGTGAAAGACCACGCGGTCGCGTCCGTTCACGTCCGGTTGCGGTACAGTGACGAGGACTTCCCATGGACTCCCTTTCCCCTCCCACCTCCCACCCGCCACCATCCACCTTCCACCTTGCACCCGCCACCTCCGCCTCGCTTTTCGAGCGCGCCCAGCAGGTCATCCCCGGCGGCGTCAACAGCCCGGTGCGGGCGTTTCGCTCCGTCGGTGGCG
>CAIXUF010000568.1 GCA_903922535.1 Candidatus Hydrogenedentota bacterium | reverse complement strand
CGCGGGCGGACGCAAGCATGCAAAGGGGGCGCCAGGCCGGTCGGGCGAACAGACACCGATGGCAGGTTGGTGTCGAGAAGATGAATTGCAGGGTCAGGAAAGGTCAGGCAGCAGCTGGCTTAATTTAATGCGATTGCCCTGAGGAGGAAACCGGACGCTAAGACCTGGCCAGGCGGATTCCGATGTTGCTGGAAACGGTGGACGGGTAGTTGTAGTGGCGGGCTGCCGACCGGCAGTCGGGACTGAAGCTGCTCCAGTCGCCACCCCGATACACGCGATACGCGCTTTCCGGCGACAACGACGCGCTGCCGTCTGTCGGCGTGCCCCCGTAGCTGTTCTGATAGTAGTCCTCGCACCATTCCGACACGTTCCCGCTCATGTCGCACAAGTCAAAGCCGTTCGCCCACTTCTGGCCCGCCACGCGCGGATACTGCTGGTCGGTTCTATATGCGTTTGTGTTCCACCACGCATAGTAGCCAATCAGAAGATCGTTCAAATCATCGCCCCAGTAGAATCGGGTGGGCGTGCCCCTGCGGCATGCATACTCCCACTCCGACTCGGAGGGCAGGCGGAAGGTCTTGCCGGTGGAGCTGTTCAACGCCGCGGTGAACAAGTGTGCATCCTGCCAGGACACGCATTGCGCCGGGCTGTCCAAGTTGTCCAGCACGTAGTCCTGCCCGGCCCAGGGGGTCGTCCCCATCACCGCCACCCACTGCCGCTTGGTCAACTCGTACTTGCCCACCCAGAAACCGTTCAGTGTCACGGCGTGCTGCGGCCCTTCATCGACATACCGGTTCTGCTCCGACTCCGGGCTGCCCATGGTGAAGGTCCCGCCGGGCACCCACACCATCACGAGGGGCACGCCGCCAGCCAGCATCACCGTCTCCTCGGCGTCGGGAACGAGCTTGATGTAGTCGCTGTACACGGAAGAATAGTTGCCCGCGCCGTCCTGGTACTGCACACGGACCGTGTTATACCCGGCAGGCCCCGCCAGCGTGTGGGGGACTTCGGCCTGCGGCGGCATCCATGCCGTCCAATGCGCGCCGTCGTCGCTGAAACGCACCCGCGACACCCCGGCGCCCGCGCCGTCCGACCAGCCCAGCCCAAGCGTGACCGAGGTGGTGGCCGTGGCGGCCATGCCGCTGTTGACAACGATGGAACCCGTCGGCACTGCGGTGTCCAGCAGGATGAAGTCGCTGTACGTGGCCGAGCGGTTGTTGGCCTTGTCGAGGTATTGCACGCGCACCGTCTTGTGACCGTCGCCGCTGGGGAGCGTGTAGGCGCGTGTGGCCGACAGCACTTCCCAGGCGGACCAATGCGCGCCGTCATCGCTGAAGCGCATGCGCGACACGCCAGAACCGCCGACCCCGTCCGTCCAAGTCAGCGCCAGCGTGGCATTGGGCGTGTTTGTCGCGCTGCGGTTGTTGTTGATGACGATGGTGCCCGTCGGCGCCGTGGTGTCCGCCGCCCGGGCCGCCGGCTGCGGCAGCCCCCCAAGCGCCAGACTGAATGCCACCAAGAATAGCCCGGGAACCCATGACCCTGCGTTCATCGCGCGCACTCCTCTTATTGAGCCATCCGTCAGCGCGTGATTCGCGTGAACCTGCTTCTCCCATGCACCCGGCCGGGGGAAATACCCGCTCACGTGCCAAAGCCCAGTATATAACCGGGGCGAACGGAGGGGCAAACAGATGCAGACAGGTGCAGGCGCAGCCAAGAAAAGGTGCAACACGTTCCCCCGCAGGTCGCACTTGGGGGAGTTCACGAGCGCCGCCGCCGGCAAATGGCATTTCTGGCAATGGTTCCGTCCCGGCGGGTTCTCATGCACGCATTTCGGACACTTCACAGTGCGCTTGTCTTCCGCGCGGACGCATGGGGAAGAAACGGGACACAAGGCCGCCGGGAGGGCGGCGATATGGCATCCCTGCGCAAAAGCGCAGGGTGAACCGGCACAAGTAAACAGAAAAGGACCGACCCCGTGCGAAGCGCGGGATCGGAGAGCGTAAAGGGATACAGAGCAAAGGACAACAGGACCACAGCGCCCAGAATTACGGAGTCCGCACAACGCGAAACCCGAGGGCGTTGCCCAGGTCGTCCGGGGAGGCGTGGCTTGCGCGCACGGCCGAACGGCTGCCTTCGGCGAGGTAGTGCCAGCAACCGCCGCGAGCCATCCGGTAGGAACCCCGAGGACTATCCACCCACGCCTGGCCACCCGTGGGCGCCCCCACATAGTTGCTGTGCCAGTCATCCTCGCACCACTCCTCCGCGTTCCCGCCCATGTCGTGCAAGCCAAAGGGATTCGCCCTCTTGGCACCCACCACATGCGTGTATTGTTCGCCTGAGCAATTGTCAAAGTACCACTCATAGTTTCCAATATCCGTGTGGCCGGGGTCGTCACCCCAGTAGAACCGGGTCGGCGTGCCGCCGCGGCACGCATACTCCCACTGCGCCTCAGAGGGCAATCGGAAGGTCTTGCCCGTGCAACTGTTCACTGCCGTCAGGAACGACTGCGCATCGCTCCAAGACACAAACTCCGCCGGGCTGTCCAAATCCGCAAGCACATATAATTGCCCACTCCACGGCGTCGTGTTCATCACCGCCGTCCACTGCCGCTTGGTCAGTTCAGACTTGGCCATCCAGAACCCGCCCAGTGTCACCGAATGCTGCGGGTCTTCGCTGGGGTAGCTGTCCTGCTCGCCCGGGATTCGGCCCATCATAAAGGTCCCGCCCTGTATCCACACCATCACCAGCGGCACGTCGCCGGGCAACAGTACCGTCGCCTCGGTGGGTGCCACCAGTTTGATATAGTCGTCGCACACGGCGGAGCGGTTGCCCGCGCCGTCAAGGTACTGAACGCGCACGGTGTGGTGGCCCAACCCCGCCGGCAGCGTGTACGCACGTGTGGCCGCTGGCGGCTCCCAAGCCGTCCAATGCGCGCCGTCATCGCTGAAACGCATCCGCGTCACGCCGACACCCGCGCCGTCCGACCAGTTCAGCCCCAGCGAAACGGTCGGGCTGGTCGTCGCCGCCGCACCACCGTTGATTATGACAGCGCCCGTCGGCGGCGTGGTGTCCAAACGGATAAAGTCATTGTATACTGCTGAGCGGTTGTTGGCCCGATCAAGGTACTGGACCCGCACCGTCCTGTAGCCATCCGCGCCGGGCGGCAGCGTGTACGCGCGTGTGGCCACTGGCGGCTCCCAGGCCGTCCAATGCGCGCCGTCATCGCTGAAACGCATCCGCGACACACCCGAACCGTCGACACCGTCGTCCCAAGTCAGCGTTAGCGTGACGTTGGGCGTGTTTGTAGCGGAATGGTTGTCGTTGATGACAATCGTGCCCGTCGGTGGCATGGTGTCCGCCGCATAAGCGACCGCCTGCGGCAATCCTGCAAGCACCATGCCAAAAGCAACGAACACAAGATCCAAACCCCACAACGTTCTGTTCATCGCGCTCACTCCTCTGTTGAACCGCCCGTCGGCACATCTTGGCGCGAAGACACCTTTCCCCCGACACCCAGTCGAGAGAAAACTCCGCTGCGTATCTGTGGCCAGTATACGATGGAACCGAATGGAGGTCAAGACCCCGCAAACGAATCGCGAACGAAAAATTCGGGTGGGACGCCCATGCCATGCGCTCGGGAATGAAACCATCGCCGGACAGCGGTGGTCCTTCCCGGAGAAGCCCCGGCGGCGGGGTTTCGGCTGTATGCGCCACTTCCAACCCCAAGGAAGCCCCCCAATGACCGTGTCCGTGTCCCCTGCCCCCATGCTCCTGTTCGCCGTCCTCGCCATGTCCCTGTCCGCCTTTGCCGCGCCAGCCGCCGACCGTACCGCAGGCGTCCCGCCTGCCCTGCCGGCGGCGACCGTCCCCGGCGGCGAGGCAGGCGGGACGCCTGCGGTACATGCCGTCCCCGGCCATGGGGCAGGCGGCGCGCAATGGACGCCCGTAAAGGACGAGGTATACCTCCAAGAGTCGGGAAGGCAGGTTTCCTCGGACCGGCCGGTGTTCGCCATCGGGGTCTTGGGCGACCAAGTTTATGCCGGTTTCGGCAATGGCGTCATACGCCTCACCGACGGTTGCCTGGAAGAGGTGGTGGAGGGGCCGCACGAGTATGTGCAGCGGATGCGTACTCTCGGCAACGCGCTCTGGGTCATGACCAAGACCGGACTACACCGCTTCTCGGAAGGCGTCTGGACCAAGGTGGCGGAGGGGGAATTCTCCGACGTGTGCACTTTCAACGGCGACGTGATTGCCGCCAAGGACAACCGTCTGTATCGCTGGCTGGGCGGGAAACTGGATGCATGGTCGGCGGAAGACCCCGACATCGGCCCCATTCACAGCCTGGCCTGCCATGCGGACACGGTCTATTGCATGGGCTTTGACCGGGTGTTCCTCTTTGACGGCCTGCGTTTCGTGTCGCAACGGCAGGACGTGACCGAGTTTGGTTCGCTCCCATCCAAGGACCTGCGCGACATGATTTCCCTGGGCGACCGGCTCATTGTTGGCACGCACATCGGACTGGGGGTCATCCGCGGCACAGCCGCCACCTCCATTCTCGGCTTTGACGGGCTGCCCTTCAATGAAATCACCTGTCTGGAGAAAGGGTTTGACCGCGATTACTGGGCGGGCACGACCAAAGGGGCCCTGCGCTGCGTCAACGGCGAGTTCCAGTACTTCGACTCGTCCCGCTGGCTGCCCGACGAGCGGGTCAACGCGATTGCCTGCGCAGGCCGCAGCGTCTACATTGCGACGGACAAGGGCATCGGCGTCATCGACTACGAACCCTACACCCTGCTCAAGAAGGCGGACTATTACGAGCGCCACCTGGACGAGTGGGGCCAGAAACGGGGCGCCTTCATCCACATTCTCATGAAAGACCCGGTAACGCATTCCTGGACGCGGCAGGTGAGCGACAACGATGTGGGCTGGAGCACGCACTACTGGGCGGCGCAGGCCTTCGAGTATGCCGTCACGGGAGACCCAAAGGCGCGGCAGAACGCCGTGGACGGGTTCAACGCGATGAAATGGTCCAAGGAAATCACCGGGATTCCCGGATTCCCGGCCCGGTCCATCTGGGCGGTCGGCGAGACCGGCTACAAAGTGCAGACAGGATCGGGCCACCATCCGGCGGAATGGAACCCGACGGCGGACGGCCTGTGGGAATGGAAGGGCGACACCTCCAGCGACGAAATCGACGCGCAGTTTTATTACGCGTGGATATATTACTCGCTCGTCGCGGACCAGAAGGGCAAGGAGCAGGTCGCCGAGCATGTGTCGCGCATCATGGACCACATCATCGACCACGGCTGGACGCTGTGCGATGTGGACGGCAAGCCCACGGCCTGGGGTCGGTGGGACCCGGAGTATTTCGCCGGACAGGGGAACTACGCCCGCGGCCTGAACGGCATGGAGGCATTTAGTTTTCTCCGGGTCACCCACGCCATCACACACAACCAGAAGTATCTGGACGCCTACAACAAGCTCATTGGGGAGGGTTATGGGGACAAGATTGTGGTTCAGAAGCTGGTCTTCCCGCCAATGGCCATCATGCACTCCGACGACCGGCTGGCCTTCTACTGCTACTACACGCTTCTTCCGCTCGAAAAGGACAGCTATTGGCGCGGCGTGTACCGGCGCAGTCTGGAGCGCAGTTGGGAGATAGAGCGCATCGAGCAGGTGCCCTGGTTCAACTTCATCTACGGGGCGGTGACGGGCAACGACTGCGAGG